>JALZCN010000234.1 GCA_030863045.1 Actinomycetota bacterium
CATCTGGTCCTGATCGGGACGGCTGTGGACGCGCTGAAACTATTCATCCACGGACTCGTAATGAGCAGGTCCGGGGTTCGATTCCCCGAGGCGGCTCCATCCCTGACAGCGGTTTCGCACAAGCGGAGCCACTGAGCAGGAGCGGATCATGGTTTGTGGCCGCAGTGTGGTCGCGGCGCACCGCGCGCTGGTTCGCCAGCTCGGCCGCAGCGGCGTCCAGGACGCTGCCGAGGGAATCTGCGGCGGCTAGCGCGGCCTCTGCCGTGAGGTGTCCGTAGAGGTCGGCGGTAATCCTCGTTTGCGCGCGCCGCAGGGTCTTGGACACCAGCGGCAGCGGCACCCCGGAGGTGAGTATCAGCGTGGTGGCCAGATGCCGAAGATTGCTAGTCAAGATTGACTCCCGGGAGAACCGGAAGGCCACCGCCCGCAGCGCCATTGGCAACGTCAGTCACGAGGACGCAATGCGCGAGCAGCTGCAAGACGCGGTCGGTGCCTGCTGGCGACGGTGATCCGGATGCGCTGATCACCCTCGTCGAGGGGGAGGTTGCCCGGCTGCTCCAGGTCGCCGATCTGGTCACCCAAGCGCGCATCGCAGTGGAACGCGACGCTCAGGGCAATCCGATATACGCACACGACCAGAGATGCCCACCCGGTTCGCCAAGCAGCTGACGCAAATCGCGTGAGTGGGGAATCGCGCTGGGCATGTCCCACCGCTATGCGATGGCCGCTGCACTGCGCTGCGCCGGGGACTCCATGCCGCCGCTGCGGCTGGTCGTGCTCGGCGACGTCGCAGGGCACCCCAACTCGTCATAGCCAATGTCGTGAAGCGATTGCAGCTACCCCGCAAGACCGTTGACCGGGTGCTACAGGAGCTGCACCTGCTGGGTCTGCTGGTCGTCGCCAAGGTGCCTCGGGGCAAGGACCCGGAGAAAAATCCGCTGGTCTTATAGCCTCGCGGACGGCATCGACCAGGCCGCGATCGAGACGCTGGGATCTCGCAAAGCTGGCCAGATTTGCCACCACCCACGGACAAGGCGGCTGACACGCCACTAGACCCGGAGGTATCGCGCTGTAGTTGCGGACAAGATCCTGCCTCAACCCGTCGATCTCACCGAGGGTGCATTCGTCCCGATCGGGATAAGTGCATGTGGCAGGCTGGCCGCATGACTTACCGCAGGCCGTTGCCCCGGGCGCCCGAACGCCCAGACAAAGATCAAAGGGGACACCAGTGACGGACGGCCAGTGGATCACCGTCAGCTTCACCCCGGCCACGGAGCCGTTCGTCGTGTACTCGTTGAGTTTGGAAGGTCATGGTACCCAGACCCAACGAGTCGCGGGGTGGCTCGTGCAGCACCGGCACGGCGAGACGCCCAATGCCGCATCGACAACCGTCCAGCAGAGTCGTGTTGTGGCAGGAGTTCTTGAGCCGGAGTTAGCCGCAGTGGTGCCGGTGAACTGCGAAGCAGTCAAATTCGTCGGCATCTTCCCTGCGGGTGAGTCACCCAGTCCCCGGGATATCGAGGAACAACGGGAAATTATGGTCAAGAGCCTCCGGACTACGTAGCAGGCTCTCCAGACGGTTTACGCGGTGGTGCTCCCAGCCGAGCCGCTGACTGGGGATGGGGAAGTACGACCTGCTTGTGCAGCCGTGGCGGCAGGAGCTCGGGCCGGTGCACCCGGACGACCCCGATATTTGGGTCCCGCCTACAGCACGAGAGGGCAGTGGTAGTCATTGGCTCAGCCGCCGTGTCGCAGGGCCTTCCGCTTACGGAACCTCCATCAGCGCACAGCTGGCACTATCGTGTGGCTTCTACTCCGACGAAGGAGACGTGCATGGGCGGAACGCGTCGTCACAGCGGTCGACGCTAGGGTTGATCCGAAGCGCGAAGACGATCTGCTTGAGGGTTTCCGACAGCTCAACGAGGGCCAGAAGCCAGACGGCCTACTGCGCTCAGAACTCCTGCGCGGGCAAGGTGGCGCCTGGCGCATTCAGACGACGTGGCTGGACAGGGACGCGCTCATGGCTGTGCGACACAGCGACAAGCCGCCCGCTGCCCTTGAACTGCTTGACCGCCTGGACACCGAGCACTCACATGCGGTCTTCAGCGTCGTACAGAGTCACGACGGATAGGTGCTGTTCTGCACCGCTGTCCCGCTGGCCGATCGATGAGGGGACTGCCCGGCGCAGGGCGAATGCGGCCTTAGCCTTCAGACCCTCCAGCCGTAAAGCAGCAGGGTCGTCCCTCGCGGTCACCGTCGAACCGGTCACACTGATTCGATTGATCCCGAGTCTGGCAGCGGCGTACCGCCTGGGCGATCGAATCAAGTCGATGGGGATGAGGGTTGAGCGCTGCCAGGGCTGTGCCCGCGACCGGTGTGCTGTGCGCCCGGAGGGCGGTGGCCGCGTCCTTCGCGATGAGCGGGGTTGCGGTGGCCTCGTTCCTCTCCCGCGCTCCCGGTGTTCGCGACGCGCTCGGGCTCTCCTCGGCGCAACCCGGGCTGCTGCTGTGCCTGTCCGGCGGCTCGATGGTGGGACTGCCGATCTCCGGGCCGATCGTGCACCGGTTCGGCCCGGCTCACGCCGTGTTGACTGCGTCGCTGACGGTCACGGCGGGGCTTGTCACGTTGGCAGCCGGGTTACAGGTCGGCGTTGTGGGTCCGGCGGTGGTGGGCTTTGTGCTGATCGGTCTTGGAGTCGGGATCTGGGACGTCGCGATGAACGTCGAGGGCGCCGACGTCGAGCGGCGGCTCGGCCGATCCCTGATGCCGCGGCTGCACGCCGCGTTCAGCCTTGGCACGATGGCGGGGGCCGGTGTGGGGGCGGCTTCCGCAGCCGCGGGTGTGCCGTTGGCCGTGCAGGTCCTCCTCGTCGCGGCGCTCGTGGCGGTGTCGATGGTGCTCGCAGTCCGCTTCTTCCTGCCCGTGCACCACGACGCCGCTCAGAATGCATCCGGAGACTCCGGGGCGCTGGCGGCCTGGCATGAGCCGCGGACGCTGCTGATCGGGTTGCTGGTGCTCGGGTTCGCCTTTATCGAGGGCTCGGCGAACGACTGGATCGCCGTGGCGATGGTCGATGGCCACGGCACGAG
>JALZCN010000332.1 GCA_030863045.1 Actinomycetota bacterium
GTACTCGACCGGCTTCGAGGAGCTCACCGGGCTGGACGCGATCCTGGTCACCCACCGGCACCCCGACCACCTCGACCTCAATCGATTGCCCGGTCTACTGGCCGCCAACCCCACGGCGCAGCTGCTGGTCGACCACGGCTCCGCACCGCAATTGGCCAGTGCCGCCGTGGCACACCACGTGGTGGCTCCCGGACAGCGACTGGAGCTGGCCGGCACCGCCGTCGACGTGATCGGTGGTGACCATGGCGTGATCCACCCGGATATCCCGATAGTCCCGAACAACGGTTACCTGATCGACGGCGACGCGGGCACGGTGCTGCACCCAGGGGACTCCTTCGTCTCGCCTGGGCGCAACGTCGATCTGTTGCTGCTGCCCACCGCCGCGCCGTGGCTCAAGGTCTCCGAAGCGGTGGACTACCTGCGCGCCGTCGCCCCGCCACTGGCCGTGCCGATCCACCAGGCCATCTTGGCCAAGCCAGACAAGCACTACGACCTGTTCCGCGAGCTCGCTCCCGCCGCGACGTCGCTGCATATCGCACCATACGGTGAGGCATTCAAGCCGTAAATCAGCTCAGGCGGCAAACGCTGGTTGCCCATGATCGCCGAGTACGTGCTGGGCCGGGCGCGGTGGTGCAGCGCGATGTCCACCGCTTCCAGCAGCGCCGACCGGCGCGTCCTGCGCGCGAGGTCGGAGGCGTCCACCGAGAGACGCACCAGGCCCCCGCGGCGGGCAGTGCGGCCCGCGCCCAGTGTCATCGCCCGGCAGCACCACAGTTCGGCCCGCTCGCCGTGCGCCCGGCCAAGCGCACCGAATCCATGCACCCGGGCCCGAAGAACTCGATCCCAACGCAGGTCGCGCACTGCGGTGGTGTCAGCACAGACCCGGTAACCGTGCTGCTGTAGCGCCCGTAGCGTGCCGGCCGAGGCGAGCCAGCGCGGTGGGACGAAGACATCTGTGCGCAGCTCCAGCCGCTCGAGCAAGATGGTTGCCGCCCGCAGCCGCAGCCCGGCCTCATGCGCGGGCAAGGTGGCGAACTCTGCCCGGCGACCCAGCCTGGCCACGGTATTCGAACCCCAGCAGCCGATGGGGTCCACGGTGTGGTCGTAACCGTGCAGCACCACCGCATCACCCCGGCTAACGCGCTCCCGGATCCAACCCAGCACGGCGCTGCCACCGGGACGGCGGGGCACCACCAGAAGCGAGGTCGGTACCCCGCGAGCATCCAACTCGGCGGTCAGGGCGGCGCAGTCGCCCAGCGTCGCGGAACAGATGCCAGACAGCGATACGAGCAGTTCACTGCGTCCAGCTTCTTGAGGCACCTGGCCATGACGCCGCACCCAGATTACCGCTTGCTGACCCCCGGGTTTCGGTTAAAAACAGATCGGCCGAACAAATGATCGGGGGGCGCCGACCTGGCCGGCCGGCGCCCCCCGATGGGAACTTGTTCGAAGCCCTGCAACTACTTCGGTGCCACCACCTGGCTAAGGAGGTCACCAGTGTCACCCACGAGAGGCAATCCTCCCAGGAGATTGGTGAGCGCCGAGGGGAGTTGCCCGGTGGGTGGCAACGGCAACGCCGGCAATCCGAGTGCTGGAATCTGCGGCAGCAAGTCCAGCGCCGGAATCCCCGCCTGCGCGGCCGCGGGATCCTGCCGAGCAGACGCGAGGGCCATTTCCCTCAACACACCAGAGTTGTTGACATTCAACAGCAGCGGAGTGTCCTCGATGTCATCGGCGTTGTCGTTGACCGTGGACGGGATTCCCTCGGTGCCAACGGTTGCGCTGATGAATCCGGTGTCGCCCTTGATCTGACGGACATTGCGAATGATGTCATCGGCCTGGCCCGTGGCAATGACGACACGACCTCTGATCTCGTACACATTGTTCAGGACCGCTGCGAGATCCCCATCGATGTTGTCGACGGATTGGTTGATGGTTCCAACGACACCCTGGATGTTGGTCAAGCCTGGGCCGATCGTACCGACACTTCTATTGATCTGGAGTACAGAGGCGTTGATCTCCCTCGCGGACCTATTGATCACAGGAACAGTGTCGTTAATCGCCTTGAGGCTGCGGTCGATACTGGCGGCTGAGTCGGCAATGTTGCCGATCGTCGGGCTGAGGGTCACGGCGGCATCACGAATCTGGTTCGCTGAATCGACCACATTGGCGAGGACCGGCACCACGTCCAGCTCGGTGTTGATGGGTGTCAGTGCGTTGTTGATGATGCCGACTCGACTCTCGATCCGATTAGCTGCCGCCAAGATGCCAGTCAGGAAAATAACCGCGGTTAGCGCCCAGAGGACCACGATGACCAGCATGATCCCTGGGAGTGCGGAGGACGATAAACGTCGCATCAGTCACCTCCTACGGGCGGACCGGGTCGCACCTGAACGGCGGCAACAGGCTCAGCGTTGGCGACGTGCAGATGTTAATCAGATGGCGGTTCGTCTCCTGGAGCTGAAGATTGATGTTGCTGAGGTCGATCTCAGCGCCTCTGAGGAGGTTGTTGATCGTGACGACCTGCCCGGGGACCAAGGCAGTGCCTCGGTTGTCCGCGTTCTGCGCCGCCTCCAGAGTCCCGTTGATCGCCGACGCGGTGCCCAGGATGTTCAGCAGCACGTTCGACGTGTCAATCAGAGAGGCGGAGATGACTGCCGCCGATTGGCCGGCGCCCACCAGGGTACCTGAGGTGTTCACCAGCGATCCCGACGTGTTCACCAGCGACGCGGAGGTGTCCTTCAACGATGCGTCGATGCTTTGCGCAGAACCCCTGATCGACGTCAGTGAAGCACTGGTGTCGGCCACCTGGCCACGGATCGGCTTGAGGGCGGTGTCAATATCGGTCAGCGCGGAGTTGATGGTACCGATGAAGTTGGGCAGGGGCCCGACGTCGCCGGTAGCACCCGTCACTGAAGCCGATGCCGTGAACAGGCCGTCATCGATCGATTCGAGGGCCCGGACGATGCCGATCAAGAATCCGATGACGACCACCACCACGATGAGACCGAGGGTAGTGAAGATCCACAAAAATCGAGCGAACGAGGACGACGCGGCAGGAGCAGGAGCACTCGACGACGTCCTGAAAAATTGCTGTGTTGTCATCTTCTATCCTCCTAGCATCCTGGGTTCGGCGGGCCGAGCAGGCCAAGGCGCACCTTCGCGTCGATGCAGCGCGACGTCAGCTCCGCCCGGATCGCCTGATTGTTGATATTGCCAGCGTCAGTCCTGATGTCTCTGGCGATTTCGACGGTTGTGGACAACACGTCATTGATGTTCGCCGCGTCGACGTCGATGCGGTTCGACACGTCGAGGATCGACGTTGTTCGCTGGTTGATGCCCTGCGCGGTTTGGTTGATCGTGAACGCAGTGCCCTGGATCGCCCCGACGCTGGCGTTGATGTTGGTCGCGGTGGCATTGATCGTGGTAGCGGTTCCATTGATCGTTCCGGCCGTGCCGTTGATGGTGCCCGCGGTCCCATTGATCGACGTCGCAAGGCCGTCGATGTCGCGGGCGGTGCCGGTGACCGTGTTGAGCAGACCCTGCAGCGGCTTCGCGCTCTGCAAGATCGAGGCGGCAAGCTCATTGGTGCGGTTCAACTGCATGACCGAGTCAGTCGCGACGTTGATATTCACAGCGTTTCCGGAAATTGCCTGCGCCTTCTTGTCGATGCTCTGTGCCGCGGCCAGGGTCCGGGCAAGCAGCGCTGCCGCTATACCGATCGCCACGACACCAACGATCAAGATCACGACACTGATAACGTTGAACAGTCCAGCTCCTCCAGAACCTCTGGATCGAGCATCCGTTCTAGCCAACTCCACCACCGCTTCCTTAGTGCAGGGTTCCTCGTGCAGGGAAGACGTGCTAGGCGGGGAGTTACGGCGGTAAAACGAATATCGCCGCAACGGCCGACGCCGCTTCGACGGCCTCCTTTCTCAGCACGCCTCCCCGGGGCAAGCTGCTCCCGTCAGGTACGCGGCAGCTTGGAGGAAGTCGACCAAGAAAGCAAGTGGGTGACCGTGGAGGACGCAGAGTAGCGACGTCATCGCTTCGCGGGCCCGCTCAAGCCCGGCGGCGGCTGCTGGGCACTCCTTCAGGTGGGTTTGCCGTGATCAGGATTAGCCCGCATCTGATGCCTCTGAGCTGCAGAGATAGTTCTGAACGGTGAAGCGAGGCGGCCGACTCGAGCCGGCGCTGGAGCCGAAAATGCGGCCACTCGCCCACTGTACCCGCCGATTTCACGGTTACCGAACGTCACCATCTTGCCGGGTAACTTGACACGCAGCATACCGAGGTAGAGCGTCATACCGCGCCGGAAACTACGGCTAGTGACCTAGTCACCCAAGTGGGTGGATATTAGGTCAATCACCCGGAATAGTCGCTGCATGGCACCTGCTAATCCCGCACCACGGCCGGTAAATTGCTGGCGACGCGAAGCCCGTGCCGGCCGCCGGCCGAGGTCACAATGCCTAGCGGGTCAGCCGAAGCGCCGCACCAGGCGGGCCAGCAGCCAAGTCGCGATAAGCCAGCAAAGCGCAGCGAGGCCGTAGTTGGCCGCAACCCGGACCCTGGCGTCAGCCGGGGTGAACAGGTTGCGGAAGCCGAGATGGAGGCGGTCCGCCCAGGACGCCACGAATCTGGCGATCTCGTTGGTCGGATTGGCCTCGCCCACCACCAGCACGATATGCCCCACCAAGATCAGGACGATGAGTCCACCCACGATCTTGATCACGGCCGAGAGGAATCCGGCAACCCTGGTTCGCGTCGCACGGGCCGACGTCCGGCTGGAGCTCATGCCACAAAGTGTGCCACGAACAACAC
>JALZCN010000340.1 GCA_030863045.1 Actinomycetota bacterium
ATGCGTAACGACACCGGCGCGATGCGCGAGGCGGTCCGCGATTCACAGACCTGGGTGATGTCCTTTCTCTACATCGGCACCTTCGGCTCGTTCATCGGTTACAGTTTCGCCTTCGGCCTGGTACTGCAAACCCAGTTCGGCCGTACCCCTCTACAGGCCGCCTCGGTCGTCTTCATTGGCCCGCTGATCGGCTCGCTGATCCGCCCGGTCGGAGGCTGGATGGCGGACCGATTCGGCGGCGCAAAGGTCACCCTCATGACCTTCTTCGGGATGGCAGCCGCCACCGGCTTGGTGCTTCTCGCTTCCGGGCAGCGGTCCCTACCGGTGTTCACGGCCGGCTTCATCGTGCTGTTCGTGTTGTCCGGCATCGGCAACGGCTCCACCTACAAGATGATCCCGTCGATCTTCGCGGGTAAGGCCAGGATGGCGATAGAGTCTGGTGAGACCAAGGAAGCCGCGCTGCTCAAGGCCCGCAGCCTCGCCGGCGCAGTGATCGGCATCGCCGGTGCGATCGGTGCCCTTGGCGGGGTGCTCATCAACGTCGCCTTCCGGCAGTCGTTCCTCACCACCAAGTCCGGGGATTCCGCATTCTGGTTCTTCCTTGGCTTCTACGCGGTATGTGTCGTCGTCACCTACGTGGTTTACCTGCGCCGGGCACCCGCCACGGAGCCCAACCATGTGCGGCGGCTGGCCTACGCCGGGGTGTGACGAAACAGTGCGGAAACACTGTGTTCACGCAATGCGCTCACGATGTCAAGTAGAACCCGCGGGTTAAGACGGCTGGTGAGCCGCTCGTTCATTCCGGGCGGTTCACCAGCCCGCTGCCGCATGGCAGATCGATAACCAAGGGCGAGGCCCGGCGTGGGACATGAAGATCGGTGGTCCCGCTGGGCAGGGAGGAGCCGCGCGATGCGAACTCTCGTCGTCGCAGGCCACGGTATGGTGGGGCACCGGCTGGTGGAAGCTCTGGTCGGTAGGGACGTGCAACAGCAGTGGCGGATCGTGGTGCTCGCCGAGGAGGGCAGGCCCGCCTACGACCGGGTCGCCCTTTCGGCGTATGTGGACTCCTGGGACGCTGAGACGCTGGCCCTGCCCGCCGTCCAAGACGAGCGGGTGGAGTTGCGACTGGGTGACCCGTGCGTGCGGATCGACCGGCGCAAGCGCACCGCCTACACCGCGTCCGGGCGCCGGGTGGCCTACGACGCGCTGGTGATGGCCACCGGATCGGCACCGTTCGTACCCCCGGTGCCCGGCCACGACCTGCCGGGTTGCTACGTCTACCGCACCCCCGAGGATCTCGACGCCATCCGGGCAGCGGCGCAGCGTGCGATGCACACCACGGCTGCGGGTCGGCGCTCCGGAGTGGTGGTGGGCGGTGGCCTGCTCGGCCTGGAGGCGGCGTATGCGCTGCGCCAGCTCGGGTTGTCCCCGCACGTGGTCGAGATCGCGCCCCGGCTGATGCCGATGCAGGTCGACGAGGGCGGCGGAGCGCTGCTGCGCCGGTTCATCGAGGGCCTCGGGGTCCGGGTGTACTGCGGCCACGCCACCGCGGCAATCGAACAAGACCGGGGACGGCTGCTGGTCCGGCTGTCCGATAGCTCCGAACTGGACACCGACGTGGTTGTGTTCTCCGCCGGCGTGCGCCCCCGCGACCAGTTGGCCCGCGATGCTGGGTTGCCACTCGGTGAGCGAGGTGGGGTGCTGGTCGACGCCCGTTGCCGCACCTCGGACGAGGGCATCTGGGCGATCGGGGAGTGCGCCGCGGTCGAGGGGCGCTGTTACGGCCTCGTCGCGCCCGGCTACGCCATGGCCGAGGTGGTGGCTGACCGGCTGGTCGGCGGCAACGCGACCTTCCCCGGCGCGGACACGTCCACCAAGCTCAAGCTGCTCGGGGTTGACGTGGCCAGCTTCGGCGACGCCCACGCGAAGGCCGACGGCGCGCTGGAGATCATCCACAACGATCCGGTCGCCGGCCGCTACGCCAAACTGGTCGTCTCCGACGACGCGCGCACCCTGCTCGGCGGTGTGCTGGTGGGCGACGCCGAGCTCTACGGCACACTGCGCGCGCTGGTCGGCGCCCAGCTGCCGGCCGATCCTGGTGCGCTGATCTCCCCGTCCGGTGGTGAGCTGGATGCGGGCGCGCTGCCGGCCACCGCTCAGGTGTGCTCCTGCCACGCGGTCACCGTCGAGACAATCGGTGCGGCGGTGTGCGACGGCGCGACCACCGTGCCCGCCCTCAAGGCGTGCACCAAGGCGGGTACCGGTTGTGGCTCGTGCGTGCCGATGCTGAAGAAGCTGCTCGCCGCCAATGGTGTCGAGCAGTCCAAGGCGTTGTGCGAGCACTTCGCACAAAGCCGGGCGGAGCTGTTCGAGATCGTGGCCGTGACCGGGATCTCGGCCTTCTCCGAGCTGGTTGCCACGCACGGCAGGGGCCGTGGTTGCGATATCTGCAAGCCGGCGGTGGCCTCGATCCTGGCCTCGTTGAGTGGGGTATTGGCCCCTGGCGGCCACATCCTGGACGGTGAGCAGGCGACCCTGCAGGACACCAACGACCACTTCCTGGCCAACCTGCAGCGCAACGGCACGTACTCGGTGATTCCCAGGATCCCCGGCGGCGAGATCACCCCGGAGAAGCTAATCGTCATCGGCGAGGTGGCCCGCGACTTCGGGCTCTACACCAAGATCACCGGTGGGCAGCGGATCGACATGTTCGGCGCTCGGGTGGAGCAGCTGCCAGCGATCTGGCGCCGGCTGGTGGACGCCGGTTTCGAGTCCGGGCACGCCTACGGCAAAGCGCTGCGCACCGTGAAGTCCTGTGTGGGCACCGACTGGTGCCGCTACGGGGTGCAGGACTCGGTGGGCATGGCCGTGGCGTTGGAGCTGCGCTACCGCGGGCTGCGCGCGCCCCACAAACTCAAGGCCGCGGTCTCCGGCTGCGCGCGGGAGTGCGCCGAGGCCCGCAGCAAGGACTTCGGGGTGATCGCCACTGAGACCGGCTGGAACCTCTACGTCTGCGGCAACGGCGGTTTCCGGCCCCGGCACGCCGACCTGCTGGTGTCCGACGTGGACACCGAAACGCTGGTGCGGACGATCGACCGGTTCCTGATGTTTTACGTGCGCACCGCCGACCGGTTGCAGCGCACCGCGCCGTGGCTGGAGGAGATGGAGGGCGGCCTGGACCATCTGCGCGATGTGATCGTGCACGACTCACTCGGGATCTGCGCGGAGCTCGACGTCGCGATGGAGGCGCACGTAGCGGGCTACTCCGACGAGTGGCGGGGTGTGCTGGAGGATCCGGACAAGCTCGCCCGGTTCACCTCGTTCGTCAACGCGCCGGGCGTTGCCGATCCGACCATCGAGTTCGTCCAGGAACGGGGCCAGCCCACGCCCGCTCATCGCCGACCGGGCCAACCTGTCGTGATCGCCGGTCCAAAGCTGGCGGTGGTCCGATGACTGTCTCCACGGAGGCGGCAGTATGACCGCGCAGGTGCAGGTGCGCTGGACGGTTGTGTGCCGCTACGACGACCTCATCCCGGAACGCGGGGTGGCGGCGCTGATCGACGGCGTCGCGGTGGCGGTGTTCCGCACCTATGACGGCGCACTGCATGCACTATCTAACTTGGATCCCTTCAGCAAAGCCTCGGTGCTGTCCCGAGGAATCGTCGGTGACCGCGGGGGTCGGGCGACAGTGGCCTCGCCGATCTACAAACAGGTCTTCGAGCTGGCCACCGGGGTTTGCCTGGACGATCCCAGCGTCTCGGTGCCGACCTATCCGGTGCGGGTGGTCAACGGGATCGTCGAAGTCGGCTACTCATGACCGCCCCAAGGTTGCAGCCCAGACTCGAGCCCTTACCACTGGCGGGGTTCACCGTCGGTGTCACCGCCGCACGACGGGCCGCAGAACTGGGCGCGTTGCTGGAGCGCCGAGGCGCCGAGGTGCTGCACGCCCCGGCGATCCGGATAGTGCCGCTGGCTGATGACACCGAACTACATGCTGCCACCGAGCAGTTGATCAACCATCCACCGGATGTCGTGGTGGTCACCACCGGCATCGGATTTCGTGGCTGGGTGGAGGCTGCCGACGGGTGGGGACTCGGGGAGGCGCTGATCGGTGCGCTGCGCCGCGCCACGCTGCTGTCCCGGGGCCCCAAGTCGCGTGGCGCGGTCCGCGCCGCGGGCCTGACCGACGCCTGGTCACCGCCGTCGGAGTCCTCCGCCGAAGTGCTGGAGCACCTGCTGACCGGTGACGTCGAAGGAGTGCGGGTGGCCGTGCAACTGCACGGGGAGCCGCTGCCGGACTTTGTTGACGCGCTGTGCAGCGCCGGTGCGCAGGTGATACAGGTGCCCGTCTACCGGTGGGTGCTGCCAGAGGATCTCGCACCGATGGACCGGCTGCTCGGGATGGTGCTGGACGGTGGGGTCGACGCGGTCAGCTTCACCAGCGCACCCGCTGCTGCCAGTGTGCTCAGCCGAGCCGACGAGCTCAGCGTGCTGGAGCCACTGCTGCGCCGGCTGCGCCGGGAGGTACTCGCCGCCTGTGTCGGACCGGTCACCGCAGGTCCGCTGGTGGCTCGAGACGTGCCTACCGTGCAGCCGGAACGCTCCCGGATCGGTGCGCTGGTGCGCGCCCTGTCCGAGGCACTGCCGGCGCGGGCCCCGCGTTGGCCGGTTGCAGGTCATGTGCTGGAGCTACGCGGGCACGCAGCGGTCGTCGACGGGGCGATGCGTGCCGTGCCGCCAACCCCGATGGCCCTACTGCGCCTGCTGGCGGCCCGTCCCGGCCGGGTGGTGCCGCGCGCCGAACTGCTGTCCGTGATGCCCGCGGCCGGTGACGATGAGCACGCAGTGGAGACCGCGGTGGCCCGTCTACGGGCCGCGCTGGGTGCCCCGCGGTTGGTCCAGACCGTCGTCAAACGCGGTTACCGGCTGGCTTTGGAACCAGGAGACTGCCGGTGAGGACGGCATCGTGACCGTCGTCGTGGCCGCGCACGGCACGCGGGACTCCGCTGGCGTTGCGGTGGCGCGCCAACTGATCGATGCGCTGCGCATCCGGCTACCCGGTAGATCGGTGCTGCTCGCCTTCGTCGACGTGCTCGGCCCTTCGGTGCGCGAGGTGGTCGCCGGCGCACCCGGCCCGGTCACCGTCATCCCGGCATTCCTGAGTTCCGGCTACCACGTGCGGACTGACGTGCCGCGGGAGGTCGCCGCCACCAACCGCCGGGACGTCACCGTCAGCGTTGCCCTCGGTCCGCATCCGCTGCTGGTGAGCGCGATGGCCGATCGGCTGCAGGCGGCAGGTTGGCGCCGTGGCGACGCGGTGGTGTTGGCTGCGGCGGGTTCATCGGATCCCCGGGCGGTGGCCGATGTGCGAATTGCGGCTCATCAACTGTCGGGCAAGGTTGGCAGCCGGGTCCGGGTCGGGTTCGTTGCCACCGGAGCCCCGCGGGTGGCGCCCCTTGTCGCAGGCCTGCGGGCGGTCGGGCATTCGAGGGTTGCGGTGGCCTCGTGGCTACTGGCTCCAGGATTGTTCCACTGCAGGCTCGCATCGGCTGGCGCCGACGTAGTCGCCGCGCCACTGGGTGCGCACCCGGAGGTGGTCGACCGGCTGGCCCAGCTCGCCGATACGGCCACGGTTCTGCGCAGCGCGTGAACTTCGAAGAACTTCCTGCCGCAGTGCGATGGTCAATTCGTTGACCAAGGACCTCGCCGACCCCAAAGTAAGAAGCTGCAGCGGCCAACGGGGATGGCTACCAAAGGGGGGTCAAGGATGATCAATTACCGCGGAAGGACCAACCTGTCTCCGGTGTGCTGCAGCGGCCTGCGGCGCCGGCGCTCGCGGGGACGGGCGGTCCGCGTGATGCTGGCCACGCTCGGCGTTCTTGCGGCGACGGCCGTATCCGCACCCGCGTCTGGCCGTGCTGAAACTGCACATCCAGTGCTTCTGGTGCATGGCGGGCTCGGCGAGCCGGGTGACTTCGCACTGATGGTGGTCAGGCTTCTTGCCGACGGCTACCGGCCCTACACCGTTGAACTCGACCCATTCGGCATCGACACCGTCAGTAACGCAGGAAGGATCAAAGCCAAGGTCGACCAAATCCGGGCCACGACCGGAGCGTCGAAGGTGCACCTGGTCGGGCACAGCATGGGTGGGCTATCCGCCCGCTACTACATCAAGATCCTCGACGGCCTACCGACCGTGGCGAGCTACACCGCGTTCGGCACACCCCAGCACGGCAGTCCTCAACATTCCTGCCACCCCGCGGACCCCATCCCTGACCAATGCCCGACCGGTTCAGTCCTGACGGAACTCAATCGTGGCGACGACACCCCCGGCTCGATCCACTACACCTCCATTGCCAGCAGGCAGGCACACCCAGAGGAAGCCAATGGCAAATGGGCCCCGCTTGACCAAGGTGCCTGCCTTCCGATGGTCAATGGTGGCACGCATGGCGCCGAACCGAGCAACGCCGTGATTTACCAAGCGGTCAAAGATGGACTCAACTCCACCTGCCCGACCGGGTTGACCAACCTCCCCGAGATCACACCGTAGCCGCCGGCCTGCGAGGTATCGAAACGACGGGCGCTTGTCCGCGCCATTGTGCGGTGCTAACCGCTGTGCCGGGAGCGGTGCACTGACACGGCGTAGGAGTCCGAATCGGTGAATGGCTGCCGATCCCACGTGGCGTACCGGGCCTGCAGGTCAAGTCCGGCGCTTGCGCACCACTTGTCATAGTCCGCCACGCTTGGCC
>JALZCN010000347.1 GCA_030863045.1 Actinomycetota bacterium
CGGCATGGAGGTGCGCGGCGGCCTCGTCGACCAGCGGCACGTCGGCCTGCGTGTGGCACGCCGCGGCGGGGGCGATCTCCTCGGGCTGGGTGAACGCGCTTCCGGACTGCGTGACGACGCACAGCGCCAGGCGCTGGTCGGCAACCATCGACGCCGCCTCGTCGATCAGCGCCCGGACCGGGGTGACGCCGCGGGCGCCGATGATCTCGGCGCTGGTGATCAGCGCACCCAGCCAGTGCGACAGATCGATCAGCTCCCGGCCCGAGACCCCCGGGAACAGGTACTTGTTGCCACCGGAAAAGCCGACGACCTCGTGCGGGAACACCGGACCGACGATGAGCGTGACGTCGTGTTCTGCCACGGCCCGGTTGATCCACACGTCGACCCTCTGATGCAGCATGCCACCGGACAACTCGCCGATGCGATCGGCGGTGATCGTGCCCACGTCAACGAAGGTGGCCGGATCCCACCACTCGTGGTTGCGCACCGTCGTGCCCGGATAGCGCTGCTGCAGGCCCCCCTCGGGATAGCCCAGGTGCTTCCCGAGCGCCGGCTCGGTCATCCCCGGGTGGGTGCCCAAAGCGACCAGGACCGTCAGCCGGGTCACCCGGCCGCGCACCGCCTGGTGGACCGCAGACACCAGCAGCGGCAGCGGACAGCTGCGGGTGCCATCGGGCACCAGCACGCAAAGACTGCACCCATCCAGATCAACCGTGTCAAGCTGCTCGCCGACGAACGCGCTGACCTGTTCGTCGGCGAGGATCCCGGTGGGTCCACCGATCCGCGCCGCGGCGACCTGTGGCATCTCGGGGGTCACCGCTTCGGTCACGACTCAGCCTCCGGTACTCGCAACGGCCGCTGCTTTGCCGATGCGTCGATCCAGATCAGCGGGGCGTGGTGATCGCAGTCGTCAGGCGACCAATTGCTGCAGGAACTCGCGCAATCCTGGTGGGCCGTTGACGATCAGGTCGGCGTTTGCGAGCAGTGCCGGTGGGGCCTCCGCCGAGCGCACCGCCACCCTCAGCGCATCGGCGCCCTCAGCGGCGAACTGGGCCGCCGCGGCGAACGCGGGCAGGTCACCGAGGTCGTCTCCGACCACAACCACCGAGCGAGCTCCGGAGTCGGCCACCACCCGCCGGACCGCGTCGCCCTTGTCGCTGGGCACCGCCGGGCGCAGCTCCCAGACCCGCTTGCCCGGGACGACGTCGAGCCCGTGCCGATCAGCAATCTCCCGGGCCGCCCGGTCGATCAATCCGGCCCATCGCCCAGGGTCGGCGACCCGCCGCGTGTGCACGGCCACCGCGTACTCCTTGTCCTCCAGGTAGGCGCCGCTGTCCCGGACCGCCGCGCAGTCGCGCAGATCCTGCTCGGCGGCTACCACGGCCGGGCGGTCAGCCTCCAACCGCGGATCGATCCATACCTGTCCGTCCCGAATCTCCTGCAACCCGTACAACCCCAGGTAGCGCACACCAGGCGCCGCGGCGTGCTCGGCCAGATAACCGGCTGGGCGACCCGAGACCAGCGCGACGGCGGCGAACCGAGCGGCCAGCGGCCCGAGCAGCTTGACCATCCCGGGCAATGGCCGCGCCGCGTCCGGGTCGTCAACGATCGGCGCCAGCGTGCCGTCGAAGTCCAGGCACAGCGCCACCTCGCCGGCCCGCGCCGCCAGCCGGGCTGCGTGACCGGCGAACGAGGCGCCGGCGTCACCCGCGGCGGTCACGCCGGCTGCTCCAGCGTGAACTCGTGCCGATCGCCGGGGCACAGCTCGACAGTCTCGTCGCGAACGAGGACGGTGATGGGTGCCGCTGGACCGGGGCGCGAGTTGACCTCCATGCGGTCTTCGAGCAGCGCGATCTCCAGGCGGTGACGCCGGTAGTGAACGCTGAAGCGCAGCTGCTTGACCTGCGATGGCAGGGCTGGGTCAAACCGCAGCACGCGCCCGCGCGGCCGCATACCGGTCAGGCACCGCAGTACGAGGTCGACCGTGCCGGCCATCGCCCCCAGGTGGATGCCTTCGGCGGTGGTCCCGCCCTGGACGTCGGCGATGTCACTGTCCAGCGCTCGGAGCAGGAACTGCCACGCCTGGTCAGGCTTGTACCGCGCCAGGACCCAGGCGCTGACCACCGAGCTCAGCGTCGACCCGTGGGAGGTGCGGTCCAGGTAGTACGAGACGGTCCGGACGAGCTGATCCTCACTCACCTCGTAACCCAGGCTGGCCAACAGCTCGCACAACTCCTTGCGGGACAGCAGGAACAGCAGCATCAGCACGTCGGCCTGCTTGGAGACCTTGTACCGGTCGGTGCTGTCGTCCTCGGCCTCGAGTACCCGGTCCAGCCGCTGGATGTTGCCGTACTTCGCCCGGTAGCCGTCCCAGTCGAATTCGGGCAGCTGCTCGTAACCCTCGAACTGGGTCAGCACGCCGTCGGCATGGAAGACGACCTTCATCTTGCGGGTCATGTCGCGCCAGCGGTCCAGCTCCTCGTCGCGGACCGTCAGTTCGTCGACTAGCTCCTGGCGGTAGTGCGGCGGCAGCTCGTCCAGGGCCTGCAACGCTCGCTGCAGCACCCAGACCACCATCACGTTCGTGTAGGTGTTGTTGCGCAGACCTTCCTCGTCGGAGTCCGGGTAGCCCTCGTGGTACTCGTCGGGGCCCATGACGCCATGAATTTCGTAGCGGTCCTGTTCGGGGTGGTACGTGGCGATGCTGGACCAGAACCGGGCGATTTCGATCAGCAGCTCGCCGCCGGTGAAGCGCAGGAACATGGTGCTCCCGGTGACCATGTAGTGCTGCCAGACGTTGTAGGCGATCGCGATGTTGACGTGGCGCTGCAGGTGCGAGCGATCGGGCAGCCAACGCCCGGACTTCGGGTTGAGGTGCAGTTGCTGGGTCTCCTCCCGCCCGTTGGAACCGCTCTGCCACGGGAACATCGCGCCGGCGAACCCGGCCGCCCGCGCCGCCGCCCGGGCCGCCCGGATGCGGGCGTACCGGTACTCGAGCAACGCGCCGGCCAGCGACGGACGCTGAAAGTTGAAGAACGGGAAGATGAACAACTCGTCCCAGAAGATGTGACCCCGGTAGGCCTCCCCGTGCCAGCCCCGGGCCGGCACCCCGACATCCAGATGTGCCGTATGCGGCGAGACAGTTTGCAGCAGGTGGAAGATGTGCAGGTGCAGGACCGTCTCGGCCCACTCGTTCGCGCTGTCCATCGCGATGTCGAACCGGTTCCAGGCGCTGCGCCAGGCGCTCTCGTGGCGGGCGAGCAGCCCCGCGAAGTCATCGGCGCCCGCCACCGCCAGCCGCGCGTCGTGGCGGCTTTCGGTGATTGCGCGGTCACGGGAGGTGTAGAGGGCGACGATCTTTTCGACGGTTGCCGGGCGTCCCTGTTCCAGCGAGACAGTGAGCTGGTGGGCGACAAACCCGGGCTCCTCGACAAGGCTGCGGTCAACCTCGATGACCTCGCCGTCGCGTAGCAGCCTGGTGCGGGCCGCCAGGGCAACCCGCACGCGCGACTGGGTGGTCTCGACCTGCAAGTCGACCGTCTCCTTGTCGACCTCGGCCTGGCCCAGCGTCGCCAGGTGGCGGCCGTTCAGGTCGCGGTACCGCTTGACGCCCGCGTTGATCACCCTGCCGTCCAGCCCCGAGCAGACCTCCAGGGCGCCCGTCCAGTTCTCCGCCGTGAATTGCGTCTCCAGGCCGGCCAGGTGCTCGTCCTTGCGGCTGACGAACCGGGCCTGGACCATGCTGGTCCGCCGGCCCTCGGCGTCCTGCCAGATCAGCCGACGGGTGAGCGTCCCATGCTGCATGTCCAGCTCGAAGCGATGATCGTCGACGTCGGCCTGCCCGACGTCAAACCATGGTCCGCCGGCGATGCGAAACCGCAGCGGCAACCAGTTGGGCAGGTTAACCAGGTCCTCATTCTCGACCTCGCGCCCGGCGACGTCGCTGACTAGCCGGTTGTACAGGCCGGCGACATAAGTGCCCGGGTAGTTGATGCCGTCGGCCTCGGCCTCGGGCAGGGCGCCACGGGTGACGAAGTACCCGTTGCCCAGCGCGCAGAGCGCCTCACGCAGCCCCTGGCGAGCGGGGTCGAAACTGTCGTAGATCAGCGTCCAGACGCTCGGCGGCCGCTCCGTGTGCCGGCGCCGGATTTCCCCGGCGGCTCGCCGTTCCTCCAGGCGCCCCTTGGCCAACGCCCGCAGGGAGACATCGTCGAGGGTGGTCACCACCAGGTCGGCGCCTGCCCGGGCCAGCAGCTCCTGATCACCGAGGCGGGCCACGCCGATTGCGGCCATGCCGCCGGCCTTGGCCGCCTGTACCCCACTCGTGGCGTCCTCGATGACGAAGCAGGCGCTCGGGTGCAGGCCAAGCTCGTCAGCGGCGGTGAGGAAGATCATCGGGTCGGGCTTGCCGCGCGGGAAGTCCCGACCGGAGATATCGGCGTCGAACAGCTCCTCGAGAGTCATCCCCTCGTGGATGAAGTCGTAGTCCAGGCGCTGCTCGGCGGCGAAGGTGTCCAGGCGGATCCGCTCGAGGAACAGTTTGGCGTTCTTCGACGACGACGCGGCCGCGACCCGGATGCCGGCGGCCTTGACGGCCAGGATGAACCGCAGCGCGTCGGGAAATGCCATGAACCGGCCCTGCTCGATGAGCGCGACGATGCGCTCCTGTTTGGCCGCCGCGTACTGCTCGGCCCGGCGGTCCACGTCGGGCACCCTGAAGTACTCGAGGGCGGCCGTGGCACCGGCCATTCGCGGCTTTCCCGCCATCACCTGCTGGTACACAGCCGGGGTGAAGCGCTCGGCAGTCCAGCTGGTCTGGTCACCGATGTCGCGCCAATCGCCCTCCATCAGCTCTTTGAAAGCCTCGCGCCAAGCCAGCTCATGTGGCGAATCCACCAGGACGCCATCCACGTCGAAGATCGCCCCTTGGTACGTCATGACCCTCACCGATCCCTTCGGGTTGCTACCTGGCACCGTCGCGTCCGCCGACGCGTTGTCGAACCTCCAGGCATGCTGGTCCT
>JALZCN010000364.1 GCA_030863045.1 Actinomycetota bacterium
GCGGCCCGGATCGCAGCCTGCCACCTGCGCTTCTCCTGGGAAGGTGACGCCGCGGACGGGTGGGTGAAAGGCGGCTTCGTTACGAGTGGCCTGCGCTTTCACGCTCGGCCGAGGGACGATGATCGGCAGTCCTCGCTTTGGGAGGATCGCGTAGTCCTCGATGAGAACTTCTACGCAGCACTCCGACGCCACCCTGTGCCGCTGCGCGAGACCGCACTACGCGAGCTTGCCGCAAGCTCTGTCGCCCTGGACATCTATATCTGGCTCGCCTACCGGCTGCACACGTTGAGCAAGCCGACACCGGTCCGCTGGGCCGCTCTCACGGAGCAATTCGGTGGAAACTACGCGCGCCAGCGCGACTTCGTCCGCGACTTCAGGAAGGCCTTGGCACCAGCAGTTGTCGCCTATCCAGAAGCGCGGGTTGAGGTTGAGGAAGAGGGGCTGGTACTGCACCCGTCCCGCCCTCCGGTGGCGCCGCGCTTGGTGGCCGTGACGGGGGTAGTCTAGGTGGCGACGCGCCTCTCGATGCGCCGCTTGTAACGCCTTTCGAGGTTGAGGTCGGTCTGGGTCAGACAGTGCTGGCCCTGCAACGCGATCTCAAAGTCGTGCCCGGTGTAGGGCGCTGGCCCCTTGGGCGACAGGCGGCGCAGCATCGAAGCCAACCGACTTTTACAAGTGTAAAAGTAGTCCCGCATCCGAACGAAAATCTTGCAGTATGGCGTCTCGCGCGAGATGGTCCGCCTGGGGGAAAATCAGGGGGAACCATTCGCATGCGCGTCGTCATGCTCTCCAGCCCGAAAGGCGGGGTTGGGAAGAGCTCGATCAGCCGCAACTTGCTTGTCTCTGCTGCCCGGGCTGGCCGGAGCGTCGTCGGCCTGGATCTCGACGCACAGAGGACGCTGGCGACTTGGTCGGAACGACGCGAGCGGGTGCGCAGCAGCGTACCTGGGATCCCGGCCGTCCCGGTCGTAACTGCCACGCTGGAGGAATGGCGCGCCGGCCTGAAGCAGGCGCGGATCACTGGCGCGGACGTCATTGTGGTGGACACCCCGCCGTCGATCGAACTGAACGTCGCGGCCATCGCAGCGCTGAGTGCATCCGTGGACCTGACGCTGGTGCCCAGCGTCCCGACGCAGGACGACCTGGACAGCACTGCGCCCTGGATGGCTCGGCTGCGCGGAACCAACACCAAGGCGGCTTTCGTGCTGAACCGAGCCAATGTCCGGACCAAAAGCTACACGGAGATACGGGTGCAGCTGCTCGAGGTCGGCCCACTGTGCCCGATGGAGATCCCGATGTTGGAGGAGATCCCCTCAGCGGCGGGCAAGGGGCTTGGCATCCTCGACCTGACCAAGACCAAGAGCGCCGACACCTTCAAGGGCCTGTGGCGCTACGTGTGCCTGGAGGTCGACCTGTGAGCCTGCTCTCAAAGCGTGCCCTGGCGGCCCTCAAGTCTAACCAGGCGCCACCCCTCGACGGCCGCCCGGCAGAGCTAGCGAGGCTGACCACGGTCCCCGGCGACGTCATGGACACCTTGCAGGAGGTGTTCGCAGGGACCGGGCTTCTGGAGGATCAAAAGCGGGTCGAGGTTTTGCTGACGACACGGGCCGAGATCCAGGCGGCTTGGGGCGCTGCGGCAAAGGGCTTCGTGACCGTCGGCCGCCGCCTTTTGGAGTTGGACGAGCAACTCGCCACCCCAGAGGAGCGAACAGCTCTCAAAGCAGGCTGCGAGCGGCTGTTCCCGTTCAGCGAACCGGTGGCCAGCCAGCTGCGCGCTGTGGCACGAGCCGTGGACGCCGGGATCCTCACCCTGGAAACCTGCCCGGCTTCCTACAGCGCCGCCTACCAGATTACACTGCTGAAGCCGTCGGTGCTCGAGGAGGCTCGCCGCCGAGGCCTGATCTCGCAACGAGCAACCCGGCCGGCACTGATTGCCTTCCGCAGGGAGTTCCAACGACGGTCCGGGGAGCAGATCAACGTGCCTGCGCTGACGACCGAGCGGCGCCGGCTCGAGGCTCAGCTGGCCCGCCTCGATAAGCAGCGCCAGACCATCCAGGCTCGGATGGCCGAGATCGAGAATATCCTCGAGAACGCCAACGAAGCTGTCTAGCCTGATCAATCCACGCCGCCTGGGAATCTGCCCCGCCTACCCCGTATCTCGCGGTCGGTAGCTCGAAGCCACCTTTTTGCACGGATCGGCTGGTTGG
>JALZCN010000215.1 GCA_030863045.1 Actinomycetota bacterium
CGGAGATGCCCTCAACGCTGTCCTGACCACCCCCACTGGTTCCCGTCTGCGCCGGGCTAGGATCCTCGTGACGAACCTCTGTTCAGCCCCTTCTCACCTGATGCGAAACTGCTCAGCAGGACTCTGATAGCGCTGCCAGCGAGGCAAGACCAAGGCACACATAGCCGAACTCTGGGCACGGCGGTGTCGTCTCCCTTGACTGATCCTGCGGTGCTGCATGAGAAGCTCAATAGTAATATAAACCGCGGTATTAAGTTGGGATTCGGTCGACGGTCGCTGATCACTCATCTAACCGACCTGCATTGCGAAGAAGCTTGCTGCAACACAACAACGCACACACGCGCCTACCTGGCTAACAAACTATCGCTTCGTCGGCTCTTCCTCAATGAATGGTATCTTAGTGATATACTTCTGATATAGCTCAACGGCATCGTGGACTGGCAGCTGCGCGAACTCCAGGAGCGCCTGCAGCCCTTCCAACTCTGTATTACACGCTTCCGCCGCGCTCAGTTGAGCTGTCATCTCTTGTGATCTGTTCAGGTGAACAGAAATCGCCGCCACAAGGGACACGAGCGTAGCGGCCAGACAGAGAGCTCGCCACACGATCGAACTACTCGATAAGGAGAGTCCACGTTGCACGGCTTCCGTAAAAGGCACGCCACCAAATGCGGGACCGGCGGTAAAGATTGCCGCCACAGCGCTACTGATTATACTGATGTTGGCCAAGCGAACACTACGGGGGCGGACGCGTCGAACGAAAGCATTGATGCTTGCGCGTCGAGCCTCAATTCGTCGTATCAGCTCCAGCCGCACATCAACGTTATCGCCCATTCCTCCTCCTCAAGGTCCTGGGTTACTGTCGACGACGGTACCGCCACTGAGCTGGTAGGAAGACGGCAATTCCGGTTGGTCGTCCGAGATTCTGGCCGCAAGGTCGGGGGGATCAGTGGACCCCGGCTCCTGCGGCAGCACCGGCTGGGCAGCCCATCGGCTCAGCCGCGGCAACGTCATGCCTTCAGGTTCGCCAAGTAGGGCCCGCCGCCTCTTGAACACTCTGGCGGCGCGCTCCCACGGTATCGCTTGTCAATCATCGGTGTTGCTGCGCTCGCTCCCGAAATCTTTCCATCGCCTGTGCGGCCTGCTCGGCTTGGACGACGGCACCGGCCGGGTAATATCGCCCAACCCCATCGGCACCGGGGTGTCGGCAAGGTCTTCTTCGGGTCGGTCGAGGTTGTCGCCGACGATGATCGCCAGCGCGTCTAAGGAGCGTTGGAAATCGTCCGGTGGCTGGTTCCTGCGCTACTGCCTTTCATACCGAGACGTTGAGGAACTACTGGTGAGCGTGGGCATCAACGTCGATCACGTGAGCGTGTACCGGTGGGTGCAGCGGTTCGCGGTGATCCGCCGAACGCAACTGTGCCTTCTGATTTAGTCGGTGCCTGCGGCGGGAGTAGCCGGTCGGGCGGGCCGGACGAGTCCGGTGCCCGCGCAGCGGGTGCAGGTATAGGGCTCCATACCTTCGACTGTGGACGTGCAGCAACTGCCGCAGCTGGAAGCCGGGCCATCGGTCGGAGCAGAGGGTACGTAGAGCTTACCGGTGCCCCAGCAAACCGGGCAGTACACCGTGGTCGGAGCCGACGCCACACCCTCGCCCACACTGACCTCCCAAACTCGGAGGGATGTTTCATGACCGTAGCAACGGTCGGAGGGCCGGGCGAGTCCGGCGCGACGGTGATGTGCGCTGCCGTGCACGGCGACTTCTCGACGGTGCGCCTAGGCCTCAGCGCGCCGTATGTTGAAGCATTTCCATTTAGATGCAGTGAGGCGGCCTTGATCGATGACCACAACGCCTGATACCCGTACGCTGACCCGCGTGGGGACCGCCTGGGACGACGCGGAGCGAGCAGCGCTGCTAGCACTCGACCCGACGGGCTGACATGGCCGCAGATCACCGCCGAGGTGGAGACGTGGTTCGGCGCGCTCGCATTCTGGCACGACTTAAACCCCGCCGGCTCTTCGATGATGGTGCCGAGTCGCCGATCGCTCAACCGGCCGAGATCGACGCGCTGCTGACGGTGGCAGCCAAGGGATGACTCCTGCCGAGATTGCGGCACAGATACGGGCACGCCTGCATACCGAGGTCGGTGCGTTCTTCGCCAACACCAGCCGCGGTCCCGGCCGCTGCGCCGTCTGCACCGCGCCAACGTCAGTCAAGTTATGCGGCTGGTGCGCGAATCAGCGTGCGAGCTACGGGTCCGAGCTCGCCGACTGGTGGCGCCGTTAGCTTACGTCCGTGGGTAGATGAGCCCGCCGCACGAGTCCGAGCACCACATTCGCCGGTACAAGCATCCTCTCCAGCCGTCGCCAGGATGCCTCAACAACCTCAAGCTGATGATGCTGGCTGGCACACTGCTGTACGGCGAGTGCATTGCGCGCACGGTCGGTTGGTGGCAGGTGGTGACG
Source organism: Actinomycetota bacterium (assembly GCA_030863045.1). Lineage (GTDB taxonomy): Bacteria > Actinomycetota > Actinomycetes > Mycobacteriales > Pseudonocardiaceae. The sequence goes on from JALZCN010000215.1 coordinate 2,464, forward strand.
TTCGTACCGTCGGTGAGCTGGCCGGGCGTGGAACACCCGGTAGCGGAGTTGGCGCGTCAGGTTGCGACGCACAACCTGAACGCACAACACATTCTGCTGGCGCTTGGGCCGGGGTTCGCGGCGGAGCCGGATCGGTGGCCCCGGCCGGATCGGTTCGTGGTGCCGTCGGAGTTCATGCCGGTGATCGCTGACCGGCATGTGCTCGTAGTCGACGACAGCTGGATGTCCGGCGGTAAGTCGCAGTCCGCCGCACTCGCATTGAAGGCGGCCGGTGCGGCGGCGGTGACGATTGTCTGCATTGGGCGGTGGCTGAACTACCGGTGGTACGAGCACCGACCGCTGATCAAGCGTTTGATCGAGCCGTACGACGCTCTGCGATGCCCGGTAACCGGAGGCCAGTGTCTGACGGACGGCGAACCTGGCCGCTCAAGTTGGATCTCACTTCGCCAGGGAGTCTCTTAGAGAATATGCACCAATCCTGCCGGGGCCACGAACCCAGCGAGCTGCACTCGGCGCCGGCAGCTGAGAGTGGCGACGACGCATCAGCCCCCCGCCTACCTGAGCAGGCCATCCGCCAATGCAACGGTGCTCGGCGTCGGCGGAGCAAATCCCACGCGCGGCGCCGGCCTAGTCGGTCTCAAAGACCGCGTGGAAGCCATCGGCGGAACATTGATCGTGCGAAGCCGCCCTGGCGAGGGCACACACCTCCTTGTCGAGCTTCCGGTGGATGCCGGAGAGCTGTTGAGCTCCAGCTAGGCCGAGAGTGACACGACTTCAGACTGTCAACGCTCGCGCCCGACCGACTCCTGGTGGATTTTACGTTGGGCGCTGGCTGTGAAGACGCAAGCAGGTCTAGACGTGATAGTGGGTGTATGGAGGTATAGCGCCCACCGGCCGCGCCAACGGCTAGAAACCAACGTCAGGAAATCGAGGCCGAGAATGCGTCCGATCGACCAGCAGACCGCACTCGTGACCGGTGCTAGCGACGGCATGGGAAAGGCGCTCGCCGGCGAACTCGCGGCGCGAGGAGTGACTGTCCTGCTGCACGGGCGCAATAAGGCGCGCCTGGAAGCCGCGGTGCGGGAGATCCGTCAAAGCACTGGCAACGACAGAGTTCGGCCGTACCGGGCCGACTTCTCCGGGTTGGACGAGGTGCGCAAGCTCGCCGGAGAAGTCGAGCGGGACACCGAGGGACTTGACCTGTTGATCAACAACGCCGGAATCGGTATAGGGCGGCCGGACAGCGGGCGGGAGGAGAGCGCGGACGGCTACGAGCTGAGGTTCGCCGTCAACTACCTGGCGCCGTTTCTCTTGACCAACCTGCTGTTGGCCCTGCTGCGGCGCTCGGCGCCGGCACGCATCGTTAACGTCGCCTCCGCCGGCCAGATCCCCATCGACTTCGACGATGTCATGCTTGAACGACACTACGACGGGATGCGGGCGTATTGCCAGAGCAAGCTTGCACTGGTCATGTTCACGTTCGAGCTCGCCCAGTGGCTGCGCGCCGACGGCGAGCGGTTTGTGACCGTGAACGCGCTGCACCCCGCCACGTTGATGAACACGACGATGGTCTATGAGGCGGGGGTTCACCCCATGAGCTCGATCGAGGACGGTGTCGAGGCCACGATGCGTCTGGCCGTCTCACCCGAAGTCGACGGGGTGAGCGGTCGCTATTTCGATGGGATGACCGAGTCGCGCGCCAACGACCAATCCTATGACGCCGGTGCCCGCCGGCGCCTGTGGCGGTTCAGCGAGATCCTGGTCGGAGGACTCGCACGATGAGCCAACCCAAGGGGGATCGGCGTGTCCGGATTCGGCTGCCGCGGACGCCCGGAACGGGAGCCGGGTGAGGCCGGAGTTTCCCGGTACGAGGTGGCCGATCCGGGGCGGTGGCGGGCGTTGGTGGTAAACCCAGTTCGCGCGTTCATGGTCTTTCTCGATGGGAGCATCGTCACGTCGCGTTGCCCTCCATCGAGCGCCAGCTGGCCGTGTCGGCGATGACGGGCAGTGGGTGGTGTCCGGCTATGCCATTGGCCTTGGGGCTGACCTTGGTGCCGGTGGGCCGGCTCGGCTCTGCAGCCATTCGGTGCCGGCGCTTCCCTCGGATCAACATCTCTGGGTGCCGAAGGGCATGCTCATCCACGGGAGAGCGTGTCCCGAGTGGCGACTCGGGCCTCGGCGGGTGAGGTCGCAGCCCGAGCGGCGGCTGCCGCTGCTCGACAGACCGCCCCGGTGTGAGCGGCCAGCGCGGCCCGGACCGGTCGGAGCATGCGGGAGTGCATCGACAGGCTGGTGACGCCGAGTCCCACGAGTACGCACGCAAGTGCGGGGTCGGCTGCCGCCTCACCACACACGCCGCAGGGAATCCCGGCGGCCCCAGCCGCCGCGGTAACGCAGGCTACCAGGTCGAGCAGGGCCGGCTGCCACGGATCCTGGAGCCGGGAGA
>JALZCN010000381.1 GCA_030863045.1 Actinomycetota bacterium
CGTCCACCCCGTGCAACCCGGGCGGGACTGCTGGATCGCCGGGCTGCACTGGCCGGGGATACCGGGTTGCGCCGGGCACTCCGACGGCGACGTCGCCGCGCACGCGTTGTGCGACGCTGCGCTGTCCGCTGCCGGCCTGGGTGACCTGGGTGCGGTGTTCGGCACCGACGATCAGCGGTGGGCCGGCGGGCACGGCGCCGAACTGCTCACCGAGGTGCGCCGCCGGTTGGCCGTTCAGGGCTGGACGGTGGGCAACGGCGCGGTGCAAGTGATCGGCAATGTGCCGCGGGTGGGCAGCCGTCGAGCCGAGGCCCAGCGGGTGCTGTCCGATGCCCTGGGCGGGCCGGTGTCGGTGTCCGGCACCACCACCGACGGCCTCGGGCTGACCGGTCGCGGTGAAGGTATCGCGGCCGTCGCCACCGTGTTGCTCATGCGCGCGTAACGATGTTAGTGCACCTCATCACACATTGATGAATGGTTTTACTGGATGTCAGAGTCCGGAGGCGGCAGCTGGAATTCCTGCTGAGTTTCTACGCTGGCCACACCTGGAACTTGGGTGATCGCGGGACGCTGCGCGTCGGTCACGGCGCCCGTAATGATGCCGGCCGAACCGAGTACCTGGTGTACCTGCATTCCAGCGGCGCGCAGATTGGCGAGATCGTTGATGCGGCCCATATGCCGGGAAGGGAGGGGCCACCGTCCCCCACACCGTGAGTGAACGCCCCGTACCATCGCCTGGTGAGCCTGCACCTGTATGACACCGCGACGCGCAGCAAGCGGGAGTTCATCCCGTTGCGACCCCGCACCGTGTCGATCTACGTGTGTGGGGCCACCGTGCAAGGTGTCCCGCACATTGGGCACCTACGTTCGGCGTTGAACTACGACGTGCTACGCCGCTGGCTGATGGCCACCGGCCACGAGGTGCTGCTCGTGCGCAACGTCACCGACGTGGACGACAAGATCCTCGCCAAGGCAGCCGAAGCGGGTCGGCCGTGGTGGGAATGGGCTTACACCTACGAGCGGGTGTTCGAGGACGCCTACACCGCACTGGGCTGCCTGCCGCCGTCGGCACTACCGCGGGCCACCGGTCACATCCCGCAGATGGTCGAGCTGATGGCGCGGCTGATCGACCGTGGCCACGCCTACGCCGCAGGCGGTGACGTCTACTTCGCGGTATCCACGATCGACGACTACGGCGCACTGTCGGGACAGCGTCTTGACGAAGTCTGCCAGGGTGAATCCGCCGCGTCGGGCAAGCGTGATCCTCGAGACTTCACCCTGTGGAAGGGCGCAAAGCCCGGCGAGCCGTCCTGGCCGACGCCGTGGGGCCCGGGCCGGCCCGGCTGGCACCTGGAGTGCTCGGCGATGGCCACCAACTACCTCGGTCCGGAGTTCGACATCCACGGCGGTGGCCTGGATCTGGTCTTCCCGCACCACGAGAATGAGCGAGCTCAGTCCCGGGCAGCCGGCGACGGGTTCGCCCGCTACTGGCTGCACAACGGCTGGGTGACGCTGTCCGGTGAAAAGATGTCCAAGTCGCTGGGCAACACGCTGTCCATCCCGGCCACCCTGCGCCGGGTGCGTGCGGTGGAGCTGCGTTACTACCTGATCGGCGCGCACTACCGGTCTGCCATCGAGTATTCCGACGGCGCGCTGGATGAGGTGGCGGCGGCTTACCAACGGATCGAGTCGTTCGTGCACCGAGTCCAGGAGCGCTGCGGAGTACCAGAGCCTGGCGTCTGGTGCGCCGACTCCACGGGCTCGATGGCCGACTTCGCCGCGGCGATGGACGACGACCTCGGCACGCCGGCAGCGCTGGCCGCGATCCACACCGCCGTGCACGAGGGCAACGCCGCGCTGGACGCCGGAGACATGACCGCGGCGGTCGCGGCGGCCGGCTCGGTGCGCGCGATGACCGGTGTGCTGGGTCTGGACCCACTGGATGACCAGTGGCGCTCGACGTCAGGCTCGGACGCCTGTTCGGCCGCGCTGACCTTCCTGGTGGAGCGGCTGCTCGCTGAGCGCGCCGAGGCCCGCAACCGCCGCGACTACACAACCGCCGACGCGGTGCGGGATCAGCTGCTGGCGGCCGGGATCGCCGTCGAGGACACCCCCGACGGCCCGATGTGGACGGTCAAGGGAAGCTGAGCTTCATGGCCGGTAACTCCCGGCGCAGGGGCGCGCTGCGCAAGCCCGGCACCAAGAAGGGCGCCGTCGTGGGCTCTGGCGGGCAGAAGCGCAAGGGCCTGCGCGGCCGCGGTGCCACGCCGCCCGCCGAGCTGCGACCCGGCCATCCCGCTCAACGGAGCCCTGCGCAGGGTCGAACAGCCACCGGTCAACCAGGCCCCCATCAACAGAGCCACAGTTCCGCAGCCCAGCGCGCAGGCTCGGCTGCGGCGGCCCGCCGCCGCAGTGGCAGCGAGCGTGCGGAGACCGTGCTCGGCCGCAACCCGGTACTGGAATGCCTGCGCGCCGGGGTGCCAGCCACCGCGCTGCACGTCGCCATCGGGGTGGACCTTGACGACCGGGTCCGCGAATCCGTCCGGTTGGCCGCCGACGCCGGTTTGTCGATTCTCGAGGTTCCCAGGGCCGATCTCGATCGACTGGCTGGTGGGGCCTTGCACCAAGGGTTGGCGCTGCAGGTGCCGCCGTATGAGTACACGGCTGTCGAGGATGTACTGGCTGCCGCGATGGACTCCGGGTCGCCGCCGCTGCTTGTCGCCCTGGACGGGGTGACCGACCCGCGCAATCTGGGTGCCGTGGTCCGCAGCGCTGCCGCGTTCGGCGCGCACGGAGTGCTGGTACCCCAGCGGCGCTCGGCGGGGATGACCGCAGCGGCCTGGCGGACCTCCGCTGGTGCCGCGGCGCGCCTACCGGTGGCTCGGGCCACCAATCTGGTGCGCACCCTCAAGGAATGCGCTGCAGCCGGTCTTTTGGTGGTCGGTCTAGATGCTGGCGGCTCAATGCCATTGGACTCATTCCCGCCGGCGACCGGTCCCCTGGTACTCGTCCTCGGTTCGGAAGGGCGAGGACTGTCCCGGTTGGTCCGGGAAACCTGCGACACCGTGGTATCGATACCTATGGTGGGGCCGGTCGAGTCGCTCAATGCGTCGGTCGCCGCCGGCGTGGTGCTCGCTGAGGTAGCTCGCCTGCGCCGAGCCGGCTGAAGCGCGGAGCGTCTGGCGAACGGACGCTTTCGGCATGCCGCGCGATCCCATCGGGGAGCGGTGTGTATCTTGTCGCGGTCAGTGTTCACAACACGGCAGTTGCAGTCTATGCCGCGTTC
>JALZCN010000390.1 GCA_030863045.1 Actinomycetota bacterium
GCCTCGTACACCTTCACCCGACCAAGCACATCGTCGGACTTGATCGTCAACAGTTCCTGCAAGGTGTATGCCGCCCCATAAGCCTGCATCGCCCAGCACTCCATCTCACCGAACCGCTGACCACCGAACTGGGCCTTCCCACCCAGTGGCTGCTGCGTGATCATCGAGTACGGACCGGTCGAACGAGCGTGGATCTTGTCATCGACCAGGTGCAACAGCTTGATGATGTACATGTAGCCGACCGCGACCGGGTAGGGGTACGGCTCGCCGGTGCGCCCGTCGAACAGCTGCGCCTTACCGTCGGGTCCGACCATCTGCTCACCGTCGCGGTTGGGCACAGTCGAGCTGAGTAGCCCGGTGATCTCCTCTTCCCGCGCACCGTTGAACACCGGCGTGGCGACCACGGAGCCTGGCTGCGCCTGGTAGAGCTCGTCAGGCAGCCGGGAGGCCCACTCCGGATCACCATCGATCTTCCACCCGCTCTTGGCGATCCATCCCAGGTGCGTCTCCAGGATCTGCCCGATGTTCATCCGGCGGGGCACACCGTGGGTGTTGAGGATGATGTCCACCGGCGTGCCGTCGGTCAAGAACGGCATGTCCTCCACCGGAAGGATCTTGCCGATGACGCCCTTGTTGCCGTGCCGGCCGGCGAGCTTGTCACCGTCCTGGATCTTGCGCTTCTGCGCCACGTAGACCCGGACCAGCTCGTTGACGCCGGGCGACAACTCGTCGTCGTCTTCCCGGGAGAACACCCGGATGCCGATGACCTTGCCGGTCTCACCGTGCGGAACCTTGAGGCTGGTGTCGCGCACCTCGCGCGCCTTCTCACCGAAGATGGCGCGCAGCAGCCGCTCCTCGGGCGTCAACTCGGTCTCGCCCTTCGGTGTCACCTTGCCGACCAGGATGTCCCCGGCCTGCACCTCGGCACCGATCCGGATGATGCCGCGCTCATCGAGATCCGCCAGGACCTCCTCGGAGACATTCGGGATATCCCGGGTGATCTCCTCGGCGCCGAGCTTGGTGTCCCGAGCGTCGATCTCGTGCTCGTCGATGTGGATCGAGGTGAGCACGTCGTCTTGCACCAGACGCTGGCTCAGGATGATTGCGTCCTCGTAGTTGTGACCCTCCCACGGCATGATCGCTACCAGCAGGTTCTTACCCAGCGCCATCTCACCGGAGTCGGTGCACGGCCCGTCGGCGATCACCTGGCCGATCTCCACCCGGTCGCCCTCGGCCACCATGGGACGCTGGTTTATGCAGGTGCCCTGGTTGGATCGATGGAACTTGTGCATCCGGTAGGTCTGCCGGCTGCCGTCGTCGGCCATCACGGTGACGTAGTCGGCGCTCAGCTCCTCGACCACGCCAGCCTTGTCGGCCACCACGACATCGCCCGCGTCTACCGCGGCCCGCAGCTCCATCCCGGTGCCCACCAGCGGCGACTCGCTGCGCAACAGCGGCACCGCCTGGCGCTGCATGTTGGCGCCCATCAACGCTCGGTTGGCGTCGTCATGCTCGACGAACGGGATCATCGCGGTGGCCACCGAGACCATCTGCCGCGGCGAGACGTCCATATAGTCCACGCCTTGCGGGTTGATGTAGTCGACCTCGCCGCCCTTGCGCCGGACCAGCACGCGCTCCTCGGCGAAGTGGCCATCCTCGGCCAGCACCGCGTTGGCCTGCGCGATGACGTGCCGGTCCTCTTCATCGGCGGTCAGGTAGTCGATCTGCTCGGTGACGCGCCCCTCGAGAACCTTGCGGTAGGGCGTCTCGATGAAGCCGAACGGGTTGACTCGGGCATAAGACGACAGCGAGCCGATGAGACCGATATTCGGCCCCTCCGGGGTTTCGATCGGGCACATCCGGCCGTAGTGGGAATGGTGCACGTCCCGGACCTCGAAGCCGGCCCGCTCCCGAGACAGACCGCCTGGACCCAACGCGGACAGCCTCCGCTTGTGGGTCAACCCGGCCAACGGGTTGGTCTGGTCCATGAACTGGGACAGCTGAGACGTGCCGAAGAACTCCTTGATCGCCGCCACCACGGGCCGGATGTTGATCAGCGTCTGTGGCGTGATTGCCTCGACGTCCTGGGTGGTCATTCGCTCCCGCACGACCCGCTCCATCCGGGACAGACCGACCCGGATCTGGTTCTGGATCAACTCCCCCACGGTTCGCAGCCGGCGGTTACCGAAGTGGTCGATATCGTCGGTCTCCACTGGCACCACGTCAGAGGGCGCTCCGCCGGTGGCAGCCCCTGCGGTCGGCATCGTCGTTTCGCCCGCATGCAACCGGACCAGGTAGTCGATGGTGGTGACGATGTCGTCCTCGGTGAGCACCCCGCTGCGGTACGGCAGGTCCAAACCGAGCTTCTTGTTGACCTTGTAGCGGCCGACCTTGGCCAGGTCGTAGCGCTTGACTTTGAAGAAGAGGTTCTCCAGGAGCGCCTGCGCACTCTCCTTGGTGGGCGGCTCGCCTGGGCGCAGCTTGCGGTAGATGTCCAGCAGCGCCTCATCGGGGCCGCCGGTGTGGTCCTTTTCCAGGGTGGCGAGCAGCGTCTCGGAGTGCTGGAAACGCGCAGCGATCTGCTCGGTCGTCCACCCCAGGGCCTTGAGCAGCACGGTCACCGGCTGGCGACGCTTGCGGTCGATCCGCACGCCCACCGTGTCCCGCTTGTCCACGTCGAACTCCAGCCAGGCGCCACGGCTGGGAATGATCTTGACGCTGTAGACGTCCTTGTCAGTGGTCTTGTCCACCGCGTGGTCGAAGTACACACCGGGAGAGCGGACGAGCTGGGACACGACAACCCGCTCGGTTCCGTTGATGATGAAGGTGCCCTTGCTGGTCATCATCGGGAAGTCACCCATGAACACCGTCTGTGACTTGATCACACCGGTGTTGTTGTTGGTGAACTCGGCCGTGACGAACAGGGGCGCCGCGTAGGTCATGTCCTTGTCCCGACACTCCTCGACGGAGGCCTTGACCTCGTCGAAGCGAGGATCAGAGAAGGACAGGGACATCGAGCCGGAGAAGTCCTCGATCGGGGAGATCTCCTCGAGCACCTCGGCTAGACCGCCGATGGGTTGCTCGTCGCCGGCATCGATGCGACGCTTGAACCACTCGTCGGCACCGATCAGCCACTCAAAGGATTGGAGCTGCAAGTCCAGCAGATCGGGGACCTCGAGCGGCTCGCGGATCTTCGCGAAAGATGGCCGGGCCGGAGCCCCCGGAAGGCGGGGTACTGAGTTGTTCGCAGCAGAGGTCTTGGTCGGGCGGGAGACTGCCAAGATTGCGTCCTTCCGAACACTAGCGCTGCCGAGCGCAGGACCGCGTGGTCATCCGGCGACCACACTCCCGCACTGTGTTGGTGCAGTTGTTAGATGTAGTTGTCGTACTTCGGTTGGTGCTCCGGTTGTAGTCCGGTTGCTACTTCGGTTGGTACGGTGGCCTGACGCAGCCCAATGCGCCCCTGTGTCGAGGCGAAGCCTGAGCGCAGGAAACTGTACAGAAGGCAGCGCAAAGAAACAGTCTAACCGCTAGGACGGCGACTGTCCAGCGCCGGTACGAAGCGGCGCGAGTGTGCCCCTAGAGTGACCTGCCAGACGGCCCCCGTCAAGAGGGCATCGTCCGATTAGTGGTCGGATGTGTACGGTCAGCGGCTACTGAGCTGATCGGCCCGACCTATCGTCCCCCCGAGTTGGCTGCCTCTGGGGCGCAGGCGTGGGACCATCAGAACGACTCCACATCAGCGATCTTCCAGTTGCCGCCCACTCGCTGCGCCGTGATGACGAGCCGTGCCGGCGCGAGCAGGGGCTGCGCTTGGCCGCCCTGGCGGGCCTCTTGGTCGACGAATACCAGCACTGTCGCCCGGTCCCCTTCGAGCACCTTGACGGCCAGCGCGGGCACGGTCGCCACCACCACGGCCTGCTGCGGGGGGGCCATCTCGCGCACCCGAGCGAAGTCGTCACGGAACTTCTCTGCGAACGGGCCGGTCACGACGTCGGTAGCCGCCCGTTCGTTGTCATCCAGCCGAGCGAAGTCATAAGAGAAGACGCGTTGCACCGCTTCGCGCACCTGCGCCGAGACCTGAGCAGTCGTGCCGGCATCGACCAGCGCGTCGTTGCTCGCCGCCGCAGTTCCGACCAACTGGTCGACCTCGCCGCGGAACCAGAACACCAGACCAAGCGCGATCACCAGGGCAGCGACCAATGCCACCAGCGTCGCCACACCAGTCAGACGCCGGGGCGGCGTCGCCACCTCCTTTTGGGGAGCGGTTTGTGGTGGGGCTGGGATGGTCACTTCGGCTCTCTCCCTACTTCGGTGACGAGGATGCAGTACACGGTCCTGGCTCCGGGTAGATGTCGCCGACCGGCGCCAACGTGCCGACCTTCCAGGCATCGCCGACACGGATCATCTCGAGCCGGATGCGCCGGTGCACGCAGCTCGGATCACGTTGGTCGGTTTGCGATGTGACATCCACGCCGGCCAGCACCTGCGCGGTACCGGAACGCTCGTCGAGGGCGGCGACCGCGGCGTCGAGCACCCTGGCGGTAGTGATCGTTTTCGACTCGGTGATGGCGCCGACATAGGTGTTCCGGTTGGCCTGCAACTCCGTGAGTAGAGGCCCCGCCGCGGACTGCTCCCACAGCGTCAACCCGTCCTGAACACTCCGGTAATCGAGGGAGTTGAGATTGAACGCCGCCCGTTGGGAGTCTTGCAGCACGGCTTCTCGCGTCATGCCCAGAGCCAGCGACTCGTCATGCGCCGCCCGGTACCAGGACAGCCCGAACCAGCCCGCGGCGGCGAAGGCAACCACGGCGGCCACCGCCACCGCGATGGTGACGGTCCGGAGCGGGCCGCCCAGGACGGTCCGGCCTGGAGAGGTCCGTTGGTTAGCGATGCTGGTCATGGTCATCCAGGGTGAGAGGGACAGGGCTCGTGGCCGCGGCCACCTACGGCCCGCAGGATGGCGGTGGTAACAGGCGAGGAGGTGGCCCGTGAGTACCAGTTATGAGCAAGGACACCGGGAGATCGGTGGCGGATCGTCCGGATACTGGCAGGCCTGGCTGCCCCGGGATCGAGCCCGGGCCGTCGTCATCATCGTGCACGGTATCCACGAGCACTCTGGGCGCTACGCGCACGTCGGCACCTGGCTGGCCACGGCGGGCTTCGCCGCCTACGCCGCCGACCATCGCGGGCACGGCAAAACCGACGGTCGGCGAGGCAACATCGAGCGGATGGCGCTGATCGTGGACGATCTTGACCGGTTCGTACGGTTCGCGATCGAACGCCACCCCGGCACACCGGTATTCA
>JALZCN010000407.1 GCA_030863045.1 Actinomycetota bacterium
GTAGCGCACCCTCGGGGCTGACGACGGGATCGGGGATGTGCACGGCGAGGGATTCCTGGCGTCGAGTGTTGCGCGACCTCAGCATGTTCAGGCACACGCGGGCAACGATCGTGGTCAACCACCCGCGGAGGTTCTCGACCTCGCTCGCCCCCGCTCGGTTGAGGCGCAGCCAGGTGTCCTGGACGGCGTCGTCGGCCTCGGTGAGCGAGCCCAGCATCCGATAGGCCACCGCCCGCAGATGGGCCCGGTGCTGCTCGAAGCGATCTGCCAGCCACTCGTGCTCGTCCATCGTCACATCTCCCCGTTGCCAGGTGTCAGAGAGAGTGACACCTCACACATGACGGATGTGACAAGGAATACACCCATGACAGTAGGAGGAAGCTATGGCGTCACCCATTCTGGTCACCGGCGGCACGGGCACCCTGGGGCGGCTCGTCGTCCCCCGGCTGCGGGACGCCGGATACGACGTGCGAGTGCTCAGCCGGCGCAGCCGCGATGGCGCGGACGGTATCCACTTCGTGACTGGTGACCTGGCCAACAGCGATGGCATCGAAGCCGCGGTCGAGGGAACCGAGATCATCGTGCACTGCGCCGGCAGCACCAAGGGCGACGAGGACAAGGCACGGCATCTGGTACGGGTCGCATCACGGGCTGGCACCCGGCATCTGGTGTACATCTCGGTCGTCGGAGCCGACAGGATTCCCCTCGCCAGCGGCATCGACCGCGCCATGTTCGGCTACTTCGGGTCCAAGCTGGCCGCAGAACGGGTCGTGGCCGACTCGGGCGTGCCATGGACGACGCTGCGCGCCACTCAGTTCCATGAGCTGTTCTTCAAGACAGCACGGCAGATGGCCAGGATGCCTGTGATACCGGTCCCGGCCGGGTTTCACTTCCAGCCGGTGGACGCCGGGGAGGTGGCGGCCCGGTTGGTGGATCTCGCGCTCGGCATGCCGGCCGGTCTGGTACCCGACATGGCCGGGCAGCGTGTGTACACACTGGCGGAGCTGCTCTGCGGGTACCTTCGGACCCGTCGGAAGCACCGGGCGATCGTGCAGGTCCGCGTTCCGGGCAAGGCCGCGCGCGCGATCCGTGCCGGAGCGAACCTGGCCCCGGACCCCGTTGTGGGTCGCCGGACGTGGGAGGACTTCTTGGCTGACCGCGTCCTTACGAGCCTGAACGGCAGTGTCCGGGCCCTCCCTGAAGTCGACAGCGTGGATACCGGCCGACGATGACGAACCACGCCTTCGAGCTCAAGCAAGGAGACGTCCCCCCCGTCGAGATCGTCGCCCAGATGCGCCAGGCGCCGTTCTCGGCGGGAATGGAAGGGGCTGCGGACACCCTGGTGTACGACGCCGCTGTGTAGCACGGGCGGATCATGCGGAGGCGGCCCGTGAGGCCCCACTTCACCTCGGCGTAGCGGTCACGGGCGACCGCAGACCTGGGATGGCCATGGTCACAGCTCGCGCCACTGCGGCCCTGCGCCCAGCCTGGTGTCGTGAGACTCGCACGGTCCGGCGCCGACGCGGACGGACCATGCGTGGTTGCAGTAGCCGGGCCCCGAAGGCAGGCATGTGAACACGGCGGTAAGAACGTCGCCGTGTTCGAGGGTGAGCGTCTCGCGGAGCGGGAAGACGTACTGTCCCCAATGGGTACGAGGTGAGCCAGGTGCATTGGTCAAGACCAGGTCGTCGCCGAACTCCGCCCTGAACCACGCCGCCAGCCCGTTGACTCTGGCAGTGCCCCGCAGCCGGAAGTTGCGGGTTGCACGGAAGGGCAGCTGCGCCTTCTCGGTCGGGTAGCGGTTCGTTTCGACCGTCCATAGCGGGAGAGGCTCGGCCGCGAGCTCCTCGGGCCTAAGGCCCTCACGCACCCACAAGACCGAGTCGGCCGTGCCGGCGGCGAGCAGGGACAGGTCGATGCCGAAGGGACGACGCCCAAAGAACTCCGTTTCTTCCTGCCGCTTCTGGCACCAGACCGGCGCCATCCAAGCCGTTACCACATCAGGCAGGATTCGCCCTCCCGGCTTCAACCAGCGATCGCGGGCCAGGAGCAGTGGCGCCAGGAGGTTCTCGTCGATGCCGTACACTCCGAGCCACTCCGACACCAGAACGTCCACGCGTCCCGGGAGGTAGCACGTCTCCATGTCCTCTCGGATGACGTCGACCCGGTGGTTCGCCCCGTTCCTGGCGATCAGTTGCTGGGCGAGCGTGGCGGTAGCGGCCCGCTCCACCGCAT
>JALZCN010000414.1 GCA_030863045.1 Actinomycetota bacterium
GTCGGTATCCACACGGTCGGCGCGGGCGGCGGGTCGATCGCCTGGGTCGACACCGGCGGTGCGTTGCGGGTGGGCCCGCGGTCGGCGGGGGCCGATCCAGGTCCGGCCTGTTACGGGCAGGGCGGCACCGAGCCGACGGTGACCGACGCGCATTGCGTGCTGGGCCACCTCGACCCGGACCGGGAACTGGGTGGGGGTCTGCGGCTGGACATCAACGCGGCCGCGGACGCCATCGATGCACTACCGGAGTCCGCCGGTGGGGCACTCGGAATCCTTACAGTGGTGCGGGCCACGATGGCCCGGGCGCTGCGCAAGGTCAGCACCGAGCGCGGAGTCGACCCCGCGGGGTTGGCGCTGGTCGCCTACGGTGGCGCCGGCCCGTTGCACGCGACCGCGTTGGCCCGTGAGCTGGGCTGCCGCGCCGTAGTGGTGCCACCGGCGCCGGGCGTGCTCAGCGCGCTGGGCCTGCTGCTCGCGCCGGCTCGCTATGAGGCATCCCGAACCGTGATGGCGCCGGCCGACGACGACCTCACCGGTTCCTGGGCCGCTCTGGAGGACCAGGCTCGCCGGGAGCTGCAGGGACAGGGCGTAGCGGGCGAGATCACGGTGTCCCGGGTCGCCGATGCCCGCTACGTCGGGCAGTCTCATGAGCTGCGGATCGTTGTCGAGGCCGGGGCGGACCTGGCGCAGCTGCTGCACGACGCGCACCGGGAGGCCTACGGGTACGCGATGCCCGAGGAGCAGGTCATGGTGGTCACGCTGCGGGTGGTCGCGTGCGGCGACCCGATCCTGGCGCAGCCGCCCGACGACTGGGACCAGGGGATTGCGGCGCCGGAGCGGTCGAAGGAGATCGGCGGTGCGGGCGGCCGGGCGCGGGTGGTGTCCCGAGCAGGGTTGCGGTCCGGGGACAGCATCACCGGCCCGGCATTGATCGAGCAGGCGGACACCACGACACTGCTGGCCGACGGTGACGTGGCCGTGGTGGACGGCGCGGGCAACCTGGTGGTGCGTTTCGATGGCAACAGCCGAGAACAGGAGCGCCGACCATGACGCGCGCGCGCCGTTTCACGCCCGTGGAACTCGAAGTGGCGCGTCACGCCCTGGCCGGTATCGCCGAGGAGATGGGTGTCGCGCTGCGGCGCGCAGCGTACTCCCCCAACATCAAGGAGCGCGCCGACTGCTCGGCGGCAGTGTTCGACGCCGACGGGCAGATGGTGGCCCAGGCCGAACACATCCCGGTGCACCTGGGCGCCATGCCGGCCAGTGTGCGTGCGGTGCTCGACACCTACGGCGCGCTGCAGCCCGGGCAGCAGATCTGCGTCAATGATCCCTACCTGGGCGGAACCCACCTCCCGGACCTGACGATCGTCGCCGCCGTCGGTACCGATCATCTGCTCGGCTATGTGGCCAACCGGGCCCACCACGCCGACGTCGGTGGAGCAGCTCCGGGGTCCATGCCGGCCACCGCCACCGAGATCGCGATGGAGGGAATCCGGATTCCGCCCATCCTGATCGCCGACGCCGCCGGGGAACGTGACGACGTGCTGCGGTTAATCGCCGCGAACTCCAGGACCCCCGGTGAGCGCCGGGGTGACCTGCGGGCGCAGTTCGCGGCCAACCACGTCGGCGCCTCCAGGCTGCGAGAGCTCGCCGACCGGATGGGCGCGGCACGGCTATCGGAGGCCATGGCAGCCGTCTGCGACTACTCCGACCGGCGGGTCCGGGCCGCCGTGGCACAGATCCCGGACGGGTGCTACCGCCACTGCGACGTTCTGGAGATCGGTGATGGGGTCACCATCCGCGCGGCGGTGACCGTCTCGGGTGACGAGGTGACGATCGACTTCGAGGGCACCGACCCGCAGATTCCGGTTAACTGCAACGCAGTGTTCGCGGTGACCCTGTCATCGGCGATGTTCGTGTTCCGGATGCTGACCGACCCACACGCACCGCCCAATGCCGGCTGCTACCGATCGCTGCACGTGCGCGCGCCGGAAGGCTCCGTGGTGCACGCGAGATTCCCGGCTCCGACCGCTGCGGGCAACGTCGAGACCAGCCAGCGGATCGTCGACGTCCTGCTCGGCTGCTTCGCCAAGGCGATTCCCGATCGGGTGCCGGCGGCCAGCCAGGGCACGATGAACAACCTGCTGATCGGCTCGGGTGGCGATGGTGGCTGTCGGGCCTTCAGCTACTACGAGACGTTGGGTGGCGGCGAGGGCGGCACCCCCGACCGCCCCGGCATGTCCGGGGTGCACACCGGGATGACCAACACGCAGAACACCCCGGCCGAGGCGATGGAGCTCGACTACCCGTTGCGGGTGTGGCGTTATGAGCTACGGCCCTCATCGGGCGGCGCAGGAGCACATCCCGGTGGTGACGGTCTGCTGCGTGAAGTGGAGGTGCTGGCCGACTGCACGCTGACGGTGCAATCCGAACGCCGGGAACACCCCCCGTGGGGGCTCGGCGGTGGGCAACCCGGTGCGGTGGGCCGCAACGTCCTGCGCCGCGCGGACGGGACGGAGGCGGAGCTACCCAGCAAGGGCACCTGGCAGCTGCGCCGCGGCGACCGAATCCGCATCGAAACCCCAGGTGGCGGCGGCTGGGGGAAGCCGGTCACATAACAGCCACTGGGCGTGCGGCGCGGCCGGGTGTTCGCCAGAGGATTCGCGCACCTCGCAGCCCCGCTGCGGGGATCGCCGAGAACGCGGTACCACGGACAGGTGGCATTGACCAACTCATTGCAACGTGACTATGATTCAACTCACAGCTAGACAGACCTGTCTGTGCCTGCCATTCCGCGTACCAGGCGGCCGGTGACGGCCGCTTTGCGCCAGGCAATCTTTTGCGACAGGAAGGGAGTTCTTAGCGGGCAGCCCGATCACCTGTCCACCACTCGATCCAATAGAGAGAGGACAATCATGACGGATTACGATCCGAGAACGGCCACCGGAATTCCCACAGAACCCGTCGGCTCCATTCCCCGGCCCGCCAAGTTGCAGGCCG
The DNA here is from genome assembly GCA_030863045.1 of Actinomycetota bacterium. Classification (GTDB taxonomy): domain Bacteria; phylum Actinomycetota; class Actinomycetes; order Mycobacteriales; family Pseudonocardiaceae. The sequence goes on from JALZCN010000414.1 coordinate 3,001, forward strand.
CCTACGCCGCCTACGATAAGGGCGAGATCGACAAGGACGCGCTGGAAGCTGAACAGGACGCCGCAGTACGCGATACAATCGAGCGTTTTGAGGCCACCGGATCACCGATCATTTCCGACGGCGAGCAACGTTGGTCGAGCTTCGCCACCTACCCTATCACCGACACCCTGGCCGGCACCGGTTTGGCCGACAACCTCGGGCCGGGCGGCCAGTTCTTCGCAATCTTCGCTGATGGCCATGGGCGGCAGCTCCCGCGCCTGACCGGTGGCCCTTTTCGGTACAAGACGTACGCCGCAGACACCCTGAGGAAGTCTATCGGCTACACGAACTTGCCGATGAAGCAGGCCGTGATCGCCCCCTCCATGCTGGCTCTGCTGTACCCATTGAAGGACGAGGTGCCCGGCTACCCCCGGGAGCAATTCGAGGAAGACCTCGTCAACGAATGCGTGAAGGACATCCGCGAAGCCTTCGCTGCTGGTGCGGCCAGGGTCTCCGTCGACTTCACCGAGGGCCGGCTCGCCACCAGGGAAGATCCACGCAATCCGTGGACAGGAGCTGGCCTCCTCCCGCACTTCATCGAGCTCAACAACCGCGTGATGGCCAACTTCACGGCTGAAGAGCGCCAGAGGATCGGTATTCACACCTGCCCGGGTGGGGACCGGGACTCAGTCCACAGCGCGGACGTTCCTTACAACAACCTGCTCCCGAGCATGTTCAAGATCAACGCTGGCTACTTCCTCATCCAGCTCGCAAGTGAGCGTGATAAGGACCCGGTCTACCAGATGATCGGGGAGAACCTCCGGGATGACGCAGACGGTGTTGCGCAAATGGCCTACATCGGGGTATGCGTGACGCAAAGCCCCAGGCCGGAGAGCCCTGAGGAAATTCGCGACAATCTGGTGAGGGCGGCCAACTTCATTCCCAAGGAAAGGATCGGCTCCACTGATGACTGCGGCTTCTCGCCGTTTAGCATCGATGAGAAGCCGAACCACGGTTCGCCTGATTACGCCCGGGACATCGCGTTCCAGAAGATCAAGAACCGCGTCGAGGGAACCAAGATGGCTGCGGAGAAGCTCGGCGTCAGCTGAGTTGCTGCCGCACAACCCTAGCTCAACGATCTTCGGAACGGCCAGGCCGCTCA
>JALZCN010000415.1 GCA_030863045.1 Actinomycetota bacterium
GTCCATGGCGGTTCCGCCGACCGAGAGCACGTACGCCGGTAGCAGAACGGGCAGGAAGCAGTTGAACGCCAATGCCAACGCAAGGTGAGAGGTCATCCACCATTCGAAAGGTCGAGGCTGATCACCAACAATGCCAGCACGCTCGGCCATGGTCGCCGACATTACCTCAATGAGGACCCGAAAGGATTAGGAGTGGATAGTCCGCCATTGTTGCCGACATTGCACGAACCCACTGACGGTGCGGCGCTGCGATTCGGTCAGCATTCGGTGACCCATCGGGAACTGAGTGTACTGGCCGGGGCATTGCAGCCTCCGCTGTCCCGGGCCCGGCGCGTTGCGGTCTGGGCTGCACCGGAGCTGCAGACCTGCGTGGCGATCGTGGCGGCGCTGGCGGCGGGAGTGCCCGCGGTGCCGATCAACCCCAAGCTGGGCACCCGGGAGCTGCAGCATGTCGTCTCTGATGCGAGACCCGACGTGGTGCTCACCGCCCCGGAAGCCACCTTGCCCGCGGCCTTGCGTGCCTTGCCGCGGCTCGACGTCAATCTGCAGTCGCGGGGCGCGCCGGTGCCGTCCGAGCCGGATCCCGAGTCACCAGCACTGATCGTTTACACCTCGGGCACCACCGGTCCGCCCAAGGGCGTGGTGCTGCCGCGGCGCGCGCTCGCCACTGACGTCGACGCGCTCGCTTCGGCCTGGCGGTGGACTGCCCAGGACGTCCTGGTGCACGGCCTGCCACTGTTCCACGTGCACGGCCTGGTACGGGGCGTCATCGGACCGCTGCGACTCGGGGGCGCCTTGCACCACCTCGGCTCATTCTCCGTGGAGGGAACGGCCCGGGAATTGGCCGGTTCCGCCACGATGTTGTTCGGCGTGCCGACGATGTATCACCGGCTGGCCGCCGCAGTTGAGCAGGACTGCCAGGTCGCCGCAGCGCTTGGCCGGGCGCGGCTACTCGTCTCGGGTTCGGCTGCCCTACCGGTGTCCGATCACCAGCGCATCGCTGCGGCGACCGGTCAGCATGTGGTGCAGCGGTACGGGATGACCGAGTCGCTGATCACCTGTGCGGTGCGGGCTGACGGGCAATGCCGGGCGGGCACCGTCGGGCCACCGCTGGATGCCGTGGCGTTGCGGCTGGTGGACGAGCGGGGTTCGATCCTGCAGGTAGCCGACGATGAGACCGTCGGAGAGATCGAGGTCGCCGGTCCAACGTTGTTCCTGGGTTATCTCAATCGCCCTGATGCCACCGCCGAGGCGATGCGCGACGGCTGGTTTCGCACCGGCGACATCGCCACCCGCGGCCCGGACGGGCACCTGCGGCTGCTCGGACGCCGCGCCACTGACCTGATATCCAGTGGCGGGTACAAGATCGGCGCAGGCGAGATCGAGCACGCGCTACTAGAGCATCCGGGTGTTGCTGAGGTGGCGGTCACCGGGCAGCCGGATCCCGACCTCGGAGAGCGGGTGGTGGCGTGGGTGGTCGCCGCGTGCGACCCGCCACCTACCGCGCCTCAGCTTGCCGAGCACGTCGCGGAGCTGCTCGCACCGCACAAGCGGCCGCGGGTGGTGCACTACTTGCCTGCGCTGCCCCGCAATGAGATGGGCAAGGTCCGCAAGAATGAGCTGCGACTCATCGCTGCACGTTCTGGGGACAAAATGCACTGATTCCGGGCCTGATCACCGCAGTCTGGCCCCAGAAGGAGCGCGCGCGGGAGCGCCAGTAAGGTGTCCGCTTCGGTCCGAACATCTGGGGGTCGAAACTAAGGTGGGCGCAGCGCGAGCGGTCGGCTTGCTGATCGGTGTCGCTGTTGATGCGGTATTTGGCGATCCACGACGTCATCACCCGGTGGCTGCCTTCGGCCAACTCGCCGCGACCGCGGAACGCGCATGCTATGCCGAACACCGACTTGCTGGGTTGATTTATACCGGCGCCCTGGTCGGTGGCGTGGCGGCGATCGGCGGCCTGCTGGAGCGAGCCGGGCGCAGGCGGGCTGCCGTGCAGGTGGCGGGCACCGCACTGGCGACCTGGATCGCGCTGGGTGGGGCCTCGCTGGCCCAGGAAGGCGCGGCGATGGCCCGGGCACTGAATGCCGGAGACCTCGACGCCGCGCGGGCACGGCTGCCGCACCTGTGTGGCCGCGCGCCGGACGATCTGGATCTGGCCGGCGTGGCCAGGGCGAGCGTGGAATCCGTCGCCGAGAACACCTCCGACGCGGTCGTCGCACCGCTGATCTGGGGCGCGGTGGCGGGGGTGCCGGGGCTGTTGGCCTACCGCGCGGTCAACACCCTGGACGCGATGGTCGGGTATCGGTCGCCGCGCTACCGGCGATTCGGTTGGGCCGCGGCGCGGCTGGACGATCTGGTCAACCTGCTGCCGTCCCGGGCCGCGGCCGGGCTGGCCACGCTGTGCGCGCCGGTGGTGGGGGGTTCGGCTCGCGGTGCATGGCAGGCCTGGCGGCGGGACGCACCAGCGCATCCCAGCCCCAATGCCGGGCAGGTC
>JALZCN010000448.1 GCA_030863045.1 Actinomycetota bacterium
CCCCTGCGGCCTGCGCCGCAGTCGGCGCGACACCGTCTGCTGCCAACTCGAAAATCAACTCGCGGAGCACGAATGGGTTACCCGCCGTCGCGTTCGTGCATGCGGAGACGAAGACCGGATCAGGCTCGGTGCCTAATCCATCGCGAAGCAGCCGGGCCACCGCAGACTTACTGAGCGGCCCCGGACACAGGACCTGCCCGCCCGCTACGGCCAGCAGCTCTGCTAGCAGCGGAGGGTGTCCAGGTCGCGGCGGCCGGGTCGTGGCTGCGACGAGTACCGGCAGGCCTTCTAGCCGGTGGCACAGGTAGACCAGCCACCGCAATGACGGTTCATCAGCCCAGTGCAGATCGTCAACGGCCAACACCGCCGGTCCGCGGGCCGATAGGTTGGCCACCAGCCAGTACAGCCCGTGCAACGCCGCAAACGGGTCCCCCACGCTGCCACCGCCCAGGCTGAGCACTGGGCCGGCCAGGCCGGCCGCGCCGCTGAGCAGCTCAGCGCGCTCTGACTCGTCAGTGCGAACCACTCGGGTTTCCAGCAGCTGGCGGACCACTCCAAACCCGAACTCGCGTTCCAGCTCGCTAGCCCGGGCACAAAACGTCTGCACCCCCAGTCTGGTTGCCTGCTCGCACAACACCCGTAGCAGCGCGCTTTTGCCGATCCCTGCAGCACCTTGAATGACCAGCACACCGCCATCTCCACGCTGCAGCGCCGCTACGGCGTGTGCGATGCGCGCAAGCTCCCCACCGCGCTCCAACAGCCCTGCACCGGCTGGCCGGGCAGCCCCCGCCATGGTCCAAGTGTAGGCACCAAACATCCGGCACCGGGCTGCAAAACCTCCGGATCTCTATCCGATGACCCGAACAGGCACCAGCGCAACACTCAACCCACTCATCACAGACATCCCGTGACTCAAAGGACGATCAATGAGCCCGGGCCTGCCATGCCCAACCGGAGGCCGAATGACTGCGTCAAGCCGCACAAGCCGGCAACCAGCGAGACGACCCAAGTGGACACACCGAAAATGGGTAAGAGGAGCGCCCACCATGTCTGAGATTGACTTCACCGGATTTTTGCTGGCTCACAAGTGCATGCGCCGCGAATACGGCCGGCTGGCCCAAGCTGCCCGCCACCCACGAGACGCTTCACACGAGACGCTAATCGAGGAACAGATTGCGGTGACGCTGAGCTTGCTGCACCACCATCACGCCGAGGAGGACAGCTGGCTGTGGCCCACCCTGCGAGCGCGCGCCCCCCAGGCCGTGCCTGCCCTGGATCGACTCGAGGCCCAACACACCGAGATTGACCCCCTGATCACCACTGCCGCAGACACCACACGGCCATTGCCGCAGCGCGCCGGGATCCTCACCCAGCTGCATGAGGCCCTCAACGCCCACCTCGACGAGGAGGAACGCGTGGTGTTGCCACTGTGCACTGCCCACGTCAGCGCCGAGGAGTGGGACGCCTTCGGTCAGCGGGCCCTTGCGTCGATCCCGCGCCAACAGCTGCCCATCGTGTTGGGCTTGGTTTCCTACGAAGCCTCCCCTGCGGAGTGGGCCCGTGTGCAGCAAATGCTGCCGCGACTGGTGCGCATACTGCTGACAGTGTTGTGGGCCCCGGGCTACGCCAAGCGCCGCCGGCGTCTTTACCAGCAACCGCAGCTGTCACCGACATTTGACGACGCAAGCACCCGGCCCTAACCGGCACGCTCTGCCCCACTGCATTTCGCTGAGACCTTACTGTCCAAAACACAACACCGTCATCATAGCCGGTACGGACTGTTTTTGAGGTGGCAACATGAAACCACTGCGTAGTAATCTCGCAAGCATGACCACAACTAACGCTTCGGAACTGAAGACCGGTGGCATCACCACACTGATCGGAACAAGCATCTGGATCATCGGATTACTGGTGCATCCAACGCCACCCGAAGCGACGGAGCCGTTTTTGCGCTTGATAGCCGCCTCATCACATTGGTCCCAGCTGCACTATGCATTGATGATCTCAACGGTATTCATTGTGGGTGGCATGGCGCTGTTGACAAGGAGCCTTATTGGAAGTGGTGCTCGGGCCATTGGCACCCTGGCGATGTGGGCGTTCGGCCTCGGTGGTGCCGTGTTCATGGTTGGAATCATGGTAGATGGCATCGCTTCGAAGGCCCTCGCCGATGCCTGGAGTACCTCCACGCCAGCGCAGCAGCAAGCGATGTTCTGGGGCGCAGACGCCGTCGTTCAGGTGCAAAACGCGATGGTCCCAGTGTGGCTAAGCGTGTTTTTGGGCCTTGCCCCCATGCTGATGGGCATTGCCCTGTGGATCAGTGAGACCTTTCCCCGCTGGCTTGGCACATGGGGCATTGCTGGTGGCGCAATGTGTTTGCTGTCTGGCTTCGGACCCGTGGTGCACTATCCGATTCCAGACATCGTGGGCCTCACCGGAGCAACTGCCGTGGTGACCGGGTGGCTCGCAAGTGGTGTAGTGATGTTACGAGCAGCTTCAAAAGCAACCGCCCAACGCGCATTCACAGCCGATGACTAGGCAGGCAACCGAGATAAGGTGTCACGAGGAAGCAGTGTATGTACGTAATCGACACGCGAGGAATTCAAACCCTAACCTTCTAATCCGTAGTGCGAAGTTCGCCCATTCAGGGAGGATACTACCTGGTATTTCGCTTGCTGGGATTGTGCGGCCGAGGTAGGAGCAGTACTCACAATACTGGAGTAATGGGCTGTCCAATGGACAGATTTACACCGGTGCAATGCGAAGGAGTCAGTCGATCATTGGATGTTTCAGGCAGCGTCGTCGATGAGCCGCCGCAGCCCGGTTAGCCGTGGCTGGCTCCTACCGCGTGGACAGGTTCATCGAGCTGCTCTGGAAGGTCAGATCTGCGATGTCGTGTCATTGAGGGCGAGATCAGCGGCCATCTCATGTTGTCCACAGAGACTGCGCCTGAGCCATCTGGGTCAGATACCGTGGTCGGTGGTTCGGAGAACGCGTGATGACCTCGGGTGGGCTGGCGGTGTCGTCAGGAACTGTGGGCGAGTGGCTGCGGCGGGCCCGGCAGCGGCGGTTCGTGGGGAGGACTGGCGAAGTCACGCTGTTTCGCGCCATGGTGCAGGCGTCGGAGCCACCGTTCGTGGTGTTGTTCGTGCA
>JALZCN010000482.1 GCA_030863045.1 Actinomycetota bacterium
TCGGCCCAGTCCATCACCTGCGATTCAAGGCAGCGCTGTCCCTCAGGCGCGCCGTCTCGCAGCCAGCCGAACACCGCTGCATCGTCGTCGTAGAAACCGAACTTGGTCGTTCCGCCCACTCGGGACCACGGATACTTGACGGTCGCGTCCAACGACGCCCTGGTCAGGTTGAGCCCGTAACTGCTCCCAGTCGCAGCATCGAGCACCTTGGGCTCCAGCCGGGTGAGAATCCGCAGCGTCTGCGCGTTGCCCTCGAATCCACCACAACCCGCGGCGACCTCGTCCAGGGCCTGTTCACCGTTATGCCCGAAAGGAGGGTGACCGATGTCGTGCGCCAATCCCGCGGTTTCCACCACGTCGGGATCACACCCGAGCTCAACGGCAATCCCGCGTCCGATCTGGGCGACCTCCAGCGAGTGCGTCAACCGGGTCCTGGGCACGTCGCCCTCACCTGGGCCGACCACTTGGGTTTTACCCGCGAGCCTGCGCAGCGCCGCCGAATGCAGCACTCGGGCGCGGTCCCGGGCAAAAGGGCTGCGACGCTCCGGTCCCGACCCGGGCAGCGCGGCCCGCTTGGCCGGCTCGGCGAACAGGCGCGCCCGGTCATGGTCGGTGTAGGCCCGGCTCACCGGGCTCACCCGAGATCGGTCCCGAATGACTCGGCCGGAGCGCGCGTGACCCGGTAGTGCAGCAGCGCGGCACTCTCCCGGGCGATATAGCGGGCTTGGATGGTGCGGGTCTGCACGATCGGACCGCTGCGGGTGGGCGAGGTCCACGCGGCCAGCCCGAGGTCGTCGGCCATCGTGCGAGCCCGCAGCGAGTGCCACGGGTCGCTGACGATCACCGCAGTGTGCCACCCCTCAGCCCCCGCCCGGCTGGCCACCGCGCGCAGGCTGCCCAGGGTGTCGCGGCCTTCCCCGATCGCCACCACCGCGTCGGCGGGGATGCCGTAGGACGTCAGGTAATTCCGGCCGGCCTCGGCCTCTGTGTAGGCGTCACCAACCTGCCGGCCACCGACCGTAACGATGACGGGGGCGACCCCGCCACGCCACAGCCGCGCAGCGTGGTCCAGGCGGTAACTCAGCACTGCCGACGGTGTGCCGTCGTACTGGGCCGCGCCGAGCACCACCACAACGTCGGCGGAGTCCCGGTTATCCACTCGGGCCACCTGCCACACCCGGAACAACGTGCCACCGACAATCAGTGCGCCGACCAGCACCGCACCGAGAACCAACCGGATCAGCGCCCTGGAGAGCACGGAACGCACAGGTTGGTAACTCGATTTCCCGGTCAGCCGGTGGTCACCCACCGATGCGGCCCACCGCGTTGGCCAGCGGTCCACCGGAACGTCCCCGCCGCACAGCGATGACCTCACCGACCACGGACACCGCGGTCTCCGCCGGGCTGACCGCGCCAAGGTCCAGACCCACCGGCCCATGCAGCCGGGCCAACTCCTCGTCGGTGATCCCGACGGCCTGTAGCCGGCGACGCCGAACCGCCTGGGTGTGCCGTGACCCCAGCGCGCCGCAGAAGCCGCGTCCAGACCGCAGCAGCTCCACCAGCACGGCGTCGAAGGCCGGACCGTGATCGAGTAGCACCAGCACGTCGACGGAAGTGAACTCCTTTGCTGCGACGACCGCGGGCTCCAGCTCCGTCTCGGCACGTACCGCCCAGCCCAGCAATTCGCACTGCGCCGCCAGGGCGGTGCCGATCGCCCCGCGACCCACGATCAGCATGGTGGTCACCGGCACCCACACGTCGACCAGTACCGGGGTGCCCTCGACATCGTTCTGCTCGGTGGCCGTCGCGCCGATCCGGACCAGCTCACGCATCCTCGCGAGGACCGCCTCGTCTGCGTCCGGGGCACCGAGCGTGCCGACCACCTCGGTGAGCCCAGGCCCGGTCGCCACCAACACGGCCGACCCATCGACGGTGGAGGCCAGTGCACAAGGTTCACCGTCGGCGAGCGCAGCGCCCAACGCGGCGGCAGCCTGCGTGGGCAGCGGGTGACCCAGCAGCCGGGCACCGCCGCTGCACGCCAGCCCGGCAGCGACCGCGTTCGACTCAGTGACGTGCCCTTTTGCCGTGCCCGGCGTGGACACCGCGGAGGTCAATAATGGCAACGCCACGGTGTCCATGGTCCCCTCGAACACGACTCCCGCCCGGTCACCGTCGGCGGTGCCGGCCAGCAGTTGGCCGGTGGCGACGGTGCCGAAACCATGCCGCTCGAGCACCCGCACCACTGCCGAGGGGCGACCCTGCTCGGCCCAGCGGCGCAGTGCATCACCGGCCTGCCGGCGGTGACGCGTTTCCTCGGCGTTGTCCCTGGGATTCATGCCGACCATGCTTCCAGAATGATGGGCGGCTCAGCAGCCGCCCAAGCGAGTCGCCAGGTACGACTCAACCTGGTCCATCGCCACCCGTTCCTGGGCCATGGTGTCCCTCTCGCGCACCGTCACCGCATGGTCGGTCAGTGAATCGAAGTCCACCGTCACGCAGAACGGGGTGCCGATTTCGTCCTGGCGACGGTAGCGGCGGCCGATAGCACCCGCGTCGTCGAAGTCGACATTCCACTGCCGTCGCAGCGTCGCCGAGAGGTCCCGCGCCTTGGGGGAAAGCTCGGCATTGCGCGACAGCGGCAGCACCGCGGCCTTTACCGGTGCCAAGCGGCGGTCCAACCGGAGCACCACGCGGCGATCCACCCCGCCCTTGGCGTTGGGCGCCTCGTCCTCCGCGTAGGCCTCCAGCAGGAACGCCATCATCGGACGACCGACGCCGGCGGCTGGCTCGATCACGTAGGGCCGGTAGCGGGAGTCGGTGGCCTGGTCGTAGTAGGACAGGTCCACTCCGGAGTGGTTGGAGTGTGTGGTGAGGTCGAAGTCGGTGCGGTTGGCGATGCCCTCCAGCTCGCCCCATTCCTGACCGGTGGAGAAGCCGAACCGGTACTCCACGTCCACGGTGCGCTTAGAATAATGCGAAAGCTTTTCCTTGGGATGCTCATAGTGCCGCAGATTGTCCCGGTCGATACCCAGGTCGACATACCAGTCGGTGCGGGTGTCGATCCAGTACTGGTGCCACTGTTCGTCGGTGCCCGGCTCGACGAAGAACTCCATCTCCATCTGTTCGAACTCACGGGTGCGGAAGATGAAATTGCCCGGAGTGATCTCGTTGCGGAAGCTCTTGCCGATCTGCCCGATACCGAAGGGCGGCTTCTTGCGGGCCGACATCACAACATTCTGGAAGTTGACAAAGATGCCTTGCGCGGTCTCGGGGCGCAGGTAATGCAGCCCCTCCTCGGACTCCACCGGGCCGAGGAACGTCTTGAGCATCATGTTGAACTCGCGCGGCTGGGTGTACTGGCCACGGGTACCACAGTGCGGGCACGGGATGTCCGAAAGGTCGCCTTCCAGCAGGTCCTTGCCGGTGCGTTCGGCGTACTCCTCGGCGAGGTGGTCGGCCCGGAAGCGCTTGTGACAGCTCTGGCACTCCACCAGCGGGTCGTGAAAAGCCTGCACATGACCCGAGGCGACCCACACCTGCCGGGGCAGGATCACCGCTGAATCCAGGCCGACGACGTCGTCCCGGCCGGTGACCATGGCGCGCCACCACTGGCGCTTGACGTTCTCCTTGAGCTCCACGCCGAGCGGGCCGTAGTCCCAGGCTGAACGGGTTCCGCCGTAGATCTCCCCGCTGGGGAAGACGAAGCCACGGCGCTTGCACAGGCTGACGACGGTCTCGATGCGATCCGCGGACACTGAGGAACTCCTGGTGCAGGGGGCTAGTGAGTCGCCCCACCCTAGCGATCGCCGGATCCGAACCCCCGCTCGGCGTCGACCGCAAGCAGGCTGCCGTGTTCGGTCACCACACCACCCTCGGCGGCCGCCAGCACGTCGTCGCTCCCCGGTTCACCGGTCAGCGCCTCGGACAGCAGCGAACCGCGTGCTCGCGTACCTCGAACACCGATAGCGCGCGACGGTACGCGACCACCGACTCGAACTGCACGGCCACCACCCACCGGGTGGTGTGTCTGGGAGCGGCCCAGCTGGCCACCCTGGCAGCCTGGTTGCGCGGTCAGTAAACCCAACGCGCGGCGCGCCCGGCTCAAGAAATCATCGGCACGGGCGGGATTCACGGCGAAGCGGCAAATCAGGATCACGGCATCCCTCCGGCAATGGTGGGAGAATGACGTTATCGACCTGCCGGGGAGGTGACGTCGTGACATCGGTCCGGCGTATACCGTGCCGGCGCCTACCATGTCTGGCGGATCGGAACCGAGCGAGGGAGACGGCATGGCGGGTGTGACCGCAGGCGTAGTACCGGCCCGGGCCGTCGACGACGAACATTCGCCGGGCCGCCCACCTCCGGCTCCGGCGGCGATCCGCCCACGGGGAACTCTGGTGGCGGCCGGTGAGCTGCTGCGGGCGCTGTCCGCGCCGGTGCGGATCGCCATCGTGCTGCAGCTTCGCGACAGCGAGCGCTGCGTCCACGAGCTGGTCGACGCGTTGGGTGTCACGCAGCCGTTGATCAGCCAGCACCTGCGGGTGCTCAAGGCCGCTGGAGTGGTGGACGGCGAGCGGCACGGTCGGGAAGTCGTTTACCGGCTCGTCGACGAGCACCTTTCGCATATCGTGGTGGATGCAGTGACCCACGTGGAGGAGGAATGAGCGCTCCGCGTCCCACCGCGCCGTTGAACCGGCTGCGCTCCACCCGGCAGCGGACCGCGGTGGCCAGGCTGCTCGACGACACCGACGACTTCCGGTCCGCTCAGGAGATCCACGAGAAGTTACGGCGGCGCGGCGAAGGTATCGGTCTGACCACGGTGTACCGCACGCTGCAGACGATGGCCGACGCCGGTGAGATAGACATGCTGCGCACCGCCACCGGGGAGGCCGTATACCGGCGCTGCTCGACGCATCACCACCATCATCTGGTGTGCCGGCATTGCGGGCGCACCGTGGAGGTCGCGGGACCGACCGTGGAGCTGTGGGCCGAGAAGGTGGCCCGCGACCACGGCTTCACCGACATCGACCACACCATAGAGATCTCCGGCGCCTGCCCCACCTGCGCGCCCACCTGACACCCCGCACCGTGTTCTGGATGCAGGCTGCGGTAGTTCAGCCGTTTTGCCGCAGTCTGCATCCAGAATGCGGCAAGGACGTGCATCAGAACTCGTAGGGCTCGGTGGGAGCGGGGATGGGATGGAGGTCCGAGACAGTGAAGGTGGGGGTGAAGCGGGTGTCTGAGGTCGCCGAGCCGGGCACCAGCTGCCCGCGCACTTCGAACCAGCCGTCCTGCGGCAGGGCCGCCAACCCGCGGTAGCCCTGAAGGCGGACCTTCAACGGCGTCGCATCCGCTGCACAGCAGGCCATCGCCAGCCGAGCGAGGTAGGTGGTGTCAGGCACACCGTGCGCGATGAAGCCGACCAGCCGCACCTGGCGGCCATTGAGAGTGCCGGCTTCGTCCCACACCGCCCGCGTGACGAAGTCGCTCATCCGGATTGCGGGAGCTGGATCGGGGGCCAGCGGCGGGAATTCGACGGTGGGCTGTTGAGGTGCGTCCGCGCGCGCCGAGCGGGCCACCGTGTCGGCACCGAGCGCAGGCGGAGCAACCAGCAAGATCGCCAGTACGGGTAGCACCAGCAGCCAGGGACTGCGTCCGGCGTGCTCGTGGTCATCGTGGGGCGCGCTACCACCGGCACGCATGTCCTGCACGATGGAAATCAGGCCGAGCGCGAGGATCACCAGCCCGGCCGAGACCAGGAAGGGCAGCAGGGAAGGCTTGACATAGCGCAGGTAGTCGCCATTCCACGCGATCTTGCATAGCGCCCCGCCGAGCAATACCAGCAGGACGTTCTGGGTTTCCCGTCTCACGGTGTGCTCACTCGACGCCGCCGAGCACCAGCACTCCGGCGAGCACCGCGCAGCCGATCGCCACCACGAAAGTCACCGGGGCGAAGCGGCCGGCGAATCCCCGCCCGAACGCTCCCGTCTGCAGCACCATCAGCTTGACGTCCACCGCCGGCCCCACCACGAGAAACACCAGCCGGGGCAGCAGCGGCACCGCCGACAGGGACGCAGCGACGAACGCGTCGGCCTCGCTGCATAGCGCGAGCACCACCGCGAGCAGCGCCATCACCGCGATGCCGAGCAGCACCTGCCCGGCCAGTGCGGCCATCCACGACGCCGGCACCAAGACGTTCAGCGCGGCTGCGGTGAGCCCGCCGAGCACCAGGAACCCGCCCGAGGAGACCAGGTCATGCCGGGCGGTGTTGACGAACACCACCGCGCGACTACGGCCCGGGGGACGCTGCGAACGGCGCAAGGCGTGCTGCGCGATCCACTCCAGCCGGCCGAACCGCGCCCACAGCCACCCCATCACCAGCGCGGTGCCCATCGAGCCGAGGAACCGGGCCAGCACCATCCGAGGTTCATTGGGGAAGGCGACCGCGGTGGACACCAGCACCACCGGGTTCACTGCAGGTGCGGCGAGCAGGAATGTCAGCGCCGCTGCGGGTGGCACGCCTTGCTGCATGAGACGCCGGGATACCGGTACCGACGCGCACTCACAGCCTGGTAGCGCCATCCCGGCCATCCCGGCGACGGGTACCGCCGCAGGAGTCGATCGTGGCAACATCCGGCGCAGCGCCGTGGGCGGTACATATGCCGCGATCACGCCGCTGACCAGCACTCCCAGCACCAGGAACGGCATCGCCTGCACGCACACCGCCACGAAGATCGTGGCGCCGGTACGCACCGGGGGGATGTCGAGCATCCGGATCAACGGCTCCTGGGCCATCAGTGCTAGCACCAGTACCGCGCAGAGCACCTCTAGCGAGGTGATCCGCCGCCGCCGCGGGATAGCACCGTCGGACCTGGCTGGCGGCTCGGTCGGCTGCTCAGTCGGCGGGGCAGCCATCACGCAGCGGGCAACTCGCCGCGCACCTGCGAAGCAGTAGACACCACCAGCATGAGCAGCGTGCCCAGGGGCACGATGTCGAGCCCGGCCGCCGGGAACGCGTAGCGCAGCGT
>JALZCN010000501.1 GCA_030863045.1 Actinomycetota bacterium
CGTCCGGTCCCACGGCGATGCATCCCCCGGTTCCGGCCCTTGCCCCGACCTCATGCAGCGCCCGTTGGCAAGCCGTGCCCAAGTCCAGACCGGCCAGCCGCACCAGCGCATCCACCTCATGAGCGAAGACGCTGAGGATGAACGCCTCACCGTTGCCAGTTGCCGAGACCGCGCAGGACCGGTCATCAGCCCAGGTGCCGGCGCCCAGAAGTGGGGTATCCCCGATCCGGCCAACGAGCTGGCCAGCCCTGCCTCCGGTCGAAGTCGCCGCCGCGAGGTGTCCCTCGACGTCCAGGGCGACGGCACCCACCGTTGCGCCCGTCACCTCGGATTCCGCTCGATCGCCGCGCCGGATTCTAGTCAGCTGCTCCTGCCGGCGAGCGGTCACGAACCAGCCGGCCGGTGCCAACGCAAGACCTTCCCGACGGGCAAGTTCCAACGCTCCGGCTCCGCTGAGCAAGACATGTGGCGTCCGTTCCATCACCGCCCGCGCCGCACGCACCGGATTGCGGATACCACTCACGCAGGTCACGGCTCCAGCGCGGCGCGTCGCCCCATCAGCCACCGCCGCGTCATGTTCCACGGTGCCGCCAGTCGTCAGGACGGCACCCCTGCCGGCATTGAACTGCTCGTCGTCCTCGAGAACCACTACGGCAGCAACCACCGCGTCGAGCGCTGAGCCACCATCGCGCAACACCGTCATGCCTGCCATCAAGCTCTCGCTGAGCCCGTGGCTAGCCGCAGCAGCCCGCTTCGCGTCGAGTTCCTCCGGCACGATGTGACCAGCGCCGCCGTGCACCGCCAAGACCGGCGCGATGGCTGACCACACGGCGGAGGTATCAGGGTTTGAGATCATTTCGCATTCGAGTGTGCGTCGGCGGAAGATGGCAGCCAGTGCCCACCGTAGGACTCGCTCGCGGTGATCTCATGATCGCCCGGCCGATTCATCACTGCCCGCAGGCCGCCGAAGCCGCACTCACCGGTCACTCGGCGACGATCTGCACCGCATGAGCGACTGCGGCTGTGGCAGCCGGCGTCCCCCGGCCGCGGTCCTGGTGGGCGCCGCCGCCCGAGCTGCTGCCGTCAATGCAGGAAGCCACCGGTGGAGTACAGAGGGGTGAGATACGAGACTTGAGCGGGTATGCGTCAATGCTTAAGGCAGCAAGCACATGGACACACCGACGGGCAGCGTCGGAATCCTTAACCGAGGAGAACGATTATGGGTACCCCAGAACCAAACCTAAGCGACTTGGTGCTCCGGATTGATGCGGCCATCACCGAGGGCCGGGAAGCCGAATTGCTGGCGGAGCTTGACATTCCGGTCGGGCGGGAGGACCAACTCAACGCGGCGCGGGACGATCTGATCGGAGGGCTGGTGAAGAAGCCGGGGGCTGACCACCGGGACCTCGGATTCGCCGACCAGCCTGGCTGGTTACGACTCGAGATCATGATGGCTGTGGCTCGCTGGTTGGACGGTCAAGCGCGTACTTGCCCACACAACCCCGCGGCAGAGCAACCGGAGCCTGTGCATCTGGCATTGTGGCTACCCGACCTGGTGGTGTGCGGAGAATGTACCCATCTCCTTGTGACGCCCGAGCACCCGAGTTGCGCCGGTTGCGGACTAAGCAATGACGTTAAGAGCGAAATTGAGGGTAGTGCCAATCCGCGATTAGTGATTGTCGTTGTCGGTTTCATCGCAGTCCGAGTGTTTGCCTGTCCCGAATGCATGCCGAGAGTAGAGGGCCGGTCATTTTCGTGACACTGACGGACCGAGGAGAGAACGAGCGGCTTGCACACGTGCTTTGCGCACCGCTCACGCTTGCCTGTGCGGCCCGAGCCCGCCGACATGCTCGACTACTGGGATACCAGGGCGGCGACCTCGCTGGCTGACGGAAAATTGTCCTTCGCGCGTAGCGTCGGCGAGATGACCTGGGCGGTGACCGAGGTCATCGGAGCTGCTAACCTCATCAGCTACAAGTCCGAGGTCAACCGGTTCGTGCCCTCTATCCGCAGGTCATGCTCTGCCTGTATGACGTTGACTGGTTCCGCGGCGACCTGCTCATGGACATCGTGAGGGCCCACCCAAGGTCCTCATCGGTCACTCCGTGGTGGAGAACCCCTACTACATCGAACCTGAAGTTGGCCGCTCGCCATCAATAACGCACGCCGCTCAACGCACGATGGCCAGCAGACGGGCCCCTGCGGGACAGCTGGCATCTCTCACCCGTTGCTTGCCCGGCTTGATGTGATGACCAGCGGTCGCGACGAACCGAAATGCTGAACACTGCCACGACACCACGCCAGATGCTGACGTTCGACCCTCTCTGACCTACAGAAATGCCAACAAAGATCATTCTAATGGCGTTCTAACTAAGTGCCCACGCGGTGTCGGTAGTCTCCAGTCTGGCGGCCGGGCAAGGACCGCCCCCTGTCCTTACCCCCCGGCCCGGCCGTCACCCACCTACACCCACGTCCCCTCACCAGGGCGACTGTCGACCCGGAGGCCGGGCGCCGGCGACGTAAACCGTTAGCTGCTCCCGACCTCGTTCACAGCGACGAACTTCGGTGTGTGCGAACAGCCGGTTAACCAACCTGTGATCGTTCGCAATTGGACCTGGCCATGACCGCCCAGCGCCAGCCCCATCACTGCCTATGTGCTGCCGAGCTGGTGAAGCTGCGCGGCCAGGCCTGCGGATCAGTAAGCGGAAGCGGACGGAATCGTCGACATCGAAGCTTTGCGAGAATGAGGAGACTAATGATGGATGAGTATGTCGTGTTGCGCTGCCAGTACCGGTCAGAGCACCCGACGATACCTGCTACGCCCACTACGCGGGGGCTTGATGACCGCAGAGAAGTGGCACGAGGTCCTCGAAATGGTGCTGAATCACCTGGCCTCGGAGGGCGCACTATGGCTGCCCCGCCTCCGCCCGTCCTCCCCGACCCGGAGGTGACCCGGTTACAGCGGGTACTCGAGGACGTGCAGTTCTCGCTGGAGCGGGGCTACTGGCAAGCCGCGCTGGCAGCGGTCCGCGCCACCTTGGCCCACGACGAGGCGACGAAGCGATGCTGGTGAAGCTCGACCTCGGTGCTGGCACTGGGCGCGACGACGACGTATCAGTCCAGCCTGCCTGAGCCGTAGCGCATCCTTCGTACCAATCTCCGCTGGCTAGTTAACAAGATTTCACTCGTCAAGACTGAGCTGCGCTGACCGGCGGTGCATTGACGGTGAACGGTACAACTGATCGGTGGCGCCGATACGCTTTACCGCAGCGCTCTTCCTTGACCACGGCAAGCGCCCTATGCTGCTGGCGACGCGCGTGGAAGGAGATGACGCCGTCTGTGCTGCCTTAGCGTGAAGGGTCCAGCTCCTCTGTTGCAGTACTACAAACAGTTCTGGTCGCCGGCCAGCTCTTGAGGCGCGGTGAGCCAAGGCCGTTGACTTACCGGGGAATCGAGGTGGGGATTGCGCCCCATCCTCGACCCTCCTGCGTCACCCATTTATTGTGCAAGACTCGACTAGCCGAACTCAGATGACGACATAATTATGGGTCCCACGCTCAATATCCCGATAAAAGCAGCAGCGGCGCGGGCCACCGCAGCCGTCTTGCCGACGACCTCCACTGGCGCGGAGGCCGTGACACTGGCGTGGATTGCCCGCCGCCCCGGGTCCGATACGACCATCATCCGGCTAGCTTCGCCGGCACCGCGCATCGGCGGCGCCAGTACATGAGGCAGCCTCCAGTTTTCACGGTCGGCCGGTGACGCACCGGCCGGGACGATCACGCATGCGGCGGTCATCGCTGGTGGTAGTGGTGCTCGTGGTCTGCGTGGCTGCGATCGTCGGGGGCGTGCGGGCAGCGCAAGGCGGGCCTGAACCGCACTTTCCCAGATCTACCACGGCCGTTGCCCCGGCACCGTCAGTTGAGCCAGTGCGGTGTGCTCAGGAGTCGGCCATTGAACAATTGCCGATCCGCCGTCGGCTGGCCCAGACGCTGATGGTCGGGGTGGATGCCCGGGGGCCGGATGAGGCGCTCGCTGTCGTCAGATCTGAACAGGTCGGCGGCATTTTTCTGACCGGTTCCGCCACCGACTTACTTTCCGGCGGAGCGTTGGAGCAGGTGCAAGAGACCGCTGCGTTGCCCGTGGCGGTGGCGGTGGATGATGAAGGTGGTCGGGTGCAGCGGATCGACGCGCTAGACGGTCAGCTGCCCAGTGCACGATGGATGGCGGCGAACCTGTCCATTGAGCAAGTCTATGCCCTCGCTGTGAAGCGCGGCAGCCAACTGCTCGCTCGTGGCGTCACTATCGATTTTGCACCGAGTGTTGATGTCTCCAGCCAGCCGAACAACGCCGTGATCGGAGATCGCTCTTTCAGCAATGATCCGCAGACCGTCACGCGCTACGCTGGCGCATTCGCGCAGGGTCTGCGCGCCGCAGGTGTGCTGCCGGTTTTTAAGCACTTCCCCGGCCATGGCCGAGCCACCGGCGATTCGCACCGCGGCACCGTTAGCACACCACCATTGACTGAGCTACGTGAAATCGACCTGCTGCCCTATCGGCAACTACTCGGTGGTCAACCCGCTGCGGTGATGGTCGGTCACCTCGACGTTCCGAGGCTTACCGAGCCGGGCACCCCGGCGAGTCTTAGCCCGGCGGCGCTGGCGTTGCTGCGCGACCAGCTTCGCTTCGACGGCATGGTGTTCACCGACGATCTTGGTGCCATGGCGGCTATCACTGACCGGGTTGACCTGCCCGAGGCCGTGCGTCGATCGCTCGCCGCCGGAGCGGACATGGCACTGTGGGTCACGAAGGACCGGCTCACTGACGTACTTGATCATCTTGAGCAGGCCGTCGTCGAGGGGTCACTGCCTGAGCCTCGGGTCAACCAAGCCGTTGCCCGCGTATTGACCGCGAAGGCCGTTGACCTCTGCTCGGTGGCTCACGGAACTGGCGGGCAGTGAGGTATTCGTCGCTCGTCGATCTATCACCGGGGAAAGATGCAGTTCAAGCTCTGCCCGGGGCCAGCTCACGGGCTTCAGCCGGATCGGGCGTAACACTGCGTGCTCCTGTGAGCATCGACGGATTCCGCCGTGTCGCCTTACCAGTAACGCGAAGTTAGCGACGCCATGACCCCCGTCACGGCGCTTGACATGGTCCGCCTAATCTGCCCGTCCGTGGGAGCGGCCAGCCCCGCCCCGCCCGATGATCGAGCGTCATCGGCCGACACTGCGCCGAGGTGAGCAGCAGATGAACTTGTGGGACCGACTCGCCGCCGCGAACGCTGCCCGCCGTGCGGATTGGGATTGGGTGAAGGCCGAGCGCGCCGCGCACCGGGCTGGGCTAAGCAGCGAGCGTCCCACCATGACACTGCCGACCGCTCCCCAGCCCCTGCAGTCGCCGCTTCCTAGCGCGCAGGACTACCAGTGGTCGGAAGGCGACACTTGTCCCACGGTCGTCTCTTCGGCGGCTTCGGTGCCGACGTCTCGGCGCAAGTGGCCGTGGGTCGTCGGTGGGGCTGTCTCGCTGCTCTTGATCATCGGTATTGCGAACATCGGATCTCACAGCTCCACCCCCACGGTGACGGCGGCGCCACCGCAGGTGCAAGCACCGCTCGTCTCGTCTCAGATCACTTTGCCCACCGATCTGGTCGGGAAAAATGCGCAGCTCGCCGATGAGCAGCTACGCAACCTCGGCATCGTCAACATCCGCTACGTCTCCCAGGATGCCGCGTACAAAGTCGTGGCTTTCCTTGCGAAATGGACGGTGACCAGGGTGGAGCCTGCACCCGGTGCGGTGGTGTCGATCGACGACACGGTCGTGGTTACCGCAACGAGAAAGGCCGGTTCGATGGGGCAGCAGCCTGCTTCCCCGCCCGCACGAGCGACGCCGCCCGCGCCGATCGGGGCTGCTCCAGCTGGCCAGCAGCCGGCGCCCGCGTCGGCGCCGACAGAACGTGACCAGATGCCTATCGAGCAGACCGTGGGGCCCCAGTCGCCCGCACCCCAACCTGCCGCACCCCAACCTGCCGCACCCCAACCTGCCGCACCCCAACCCGCCGCACCACAGCCAGCCGAGGCTCCTGT
>JALZCN010000513.1 GCA_030863045.1 Actinomycetota bacterium
CATCTGGAACCTCAAGCGGGGGGGGCACGACTACCGCAAGGTCTACGCCGCGTACCAGGCCGCCACGCAGCACCACGGCCAGCCCACGGTGATCCTCGCCAAGACCATCAAGGGCTACGGCTTGGGCAAACATTTCGAGGCCCGCAACGCTACCCACCAGATGAAGAAGCTCACTCTGGAGGACCTCAAGATCGTCCGCGACGCTCAGCGCATCCCCATCACCGACGCGCAGCTGGAGGAGGACCCCGCGCTGCCGCCGTACTACCACCCGGGACCGGACGCGCCGGAAATCCAGTACATGGTCGAGCGCCGCCGGGCACTGGGTGGATTCCTCCCCGAGCGACGGACCAAGTCGAAGACGCTGGTGCTGCCCGGTGACAAGGTTTACGAGGTGCTGCGCCGCGGCTCGGGAAAGCAGGAGGTCGCTACCACGATGGCGTTCGTCCGGCAGCTCCGCGAGCTGATCAAGGATCCCGAGATCGGCCCACGATTCGTCCCGATCATCCCGGACGAGGCGCGCACGTTCGGCATGGACTCAATGTTCCCCACCCAGAAGATCTACAACCCGCACGGGCAGCTCTACACCTCGGTGGACGCTGATCTCATGCTGGCCTACCGAGAGAGCGAGCAGGGCCAGATCCTGCACGAGGGCATCAACGAGGCGGGCTCCACCGCGTCGTTCACCGCGGCAGGTACCTCCTACGCCACGCACAACGAGCCGCTGATCCCGATCTACATCTTCTACTCAATGTTCGGCTTCCAGCGCACCGGTGACGGCCTGTGGGCCGCGGGCGATCAGATGGCCCGCGGGTTCCTTCTCGGCGCGACCGCGGGACGCACCACGCTGGTCGGCGAGGGGTTGCAACACAACGACGGGCACTCCCTGTTGCTCGCCGCGTCCAACCCGGCCGTGGTGGCTTACGACCCGGCGTGGGGTTTCGAGATTGCGCACATCGTCCGCGACGGGCTGCGCCGGATGTACGGCGACGATGGTGCGCGCGATCCCAACGTTTTCTATTACCTGACCGTCTACAACGAGCCCTACCGCCAGCCGGCAGAGCCCGAAAATCTCGACGTCGAGGCGCTGCTGCGCGGCCTGTACCGGTACGCCCCAGCACCGGGCACCACTGGGTCACGAGTGCAGCTTGCCGCCTCAGGGGTGGCGCTGCCGTGGGCGTTGCGAGCCCAGGAGATGCTGGCCCAGGCCTGGGACGTGCAGGCCGACGTGTGGTCGGCGACGTCGTGGACCGAGCTGCGTCGAGAGGCTGTCGAGATGGATCGGCACAACATGCTGCATCCCGACGCCGAGCCCCGAGTGCCGCATGTGACCCGGGCGTTGCAGGGCGCCGCGGGCCCGCTGGTCGCCGTGTCGGACTGGATGCGGGCGGTGCCCGACCTCATCCGTCCTTGGGTGCCCACCGACCTGGTCACTTTGGGTACCGACGGCTTCGGCTTCTCCGACACCCGGCCAGCGGCGCGGCGGCACTTCCTCGTCGATGCCGAGTCGATCACGGTGGCAGCGCTGGCCGCGCTGGCCCGCCGCGGCGAAGTGGACCAGTCCGTCGTCACGGAGGCAGCCCGGAACTACTGCATCGACGACCCACGGGCGGCCGGTCCACAAACGTCCGACCCAGGCGTCGCCTAAGTACCCCGTTACAAGAATTTCGTAACCGCTCATCTGAATCCCGCGTAACCGTTCGTCCGATCTCGTAACAGTTCGACCCCTAACTAAGTATCCACAAATCAGCTAAGTAGCGGCGGGTAAAGTTTAGGGGCGAATGCATGTTGTCATGGAACCTTCTCCTAGCCATGGTGGGGAACAGCCGAATCGACACTGCCGTCGATGAGGCGCTCTGTTCCCGGCCCACTGGGGGCCTTCCAAAGGAGGATTTATGTCTCACGCACTGAGCTTTGCCGAGATTGACGGTCAGCACGTGGAGTTGCTCCCCGCCCGTACCGTCATGTCCCTGTTCAGCGGCTGTGGTTGCGACGGTGGTGGCCACGGTGGGCACGGCGACGGCGGCAGGGGCGGCGACGGCGGCGTCGGCGGCGACGGCGGCACCGGCAGGGGTGGCATCGGCGTCAACCTGTTGAACATCAACCTGTTCGGTGACCAGGTCAACAGCGCTGGTAACGGCGTTGGCGGCGACGGCGGCGACGCTAACGGCGGCAACGGTGGAGCCCACGTTAGCTGAGTGGCGTTCCACGCAATTATCTGATCGCCTACGGTGCCATTAGCGCGGAGGGGTGGCCGGCCCTCAACGGTCACCCCTCCCACAAGCTGGAGTAGCCCAGAACTGCAATGGCACATGTCAACGATAGCTGTGTCTGTGTCGTGAACGCGACGCCACGAACGACTTGGGTATGTTGGTTCGTCGAGTTCACGACACTCGACGCAATGTGCTAGATCTGAATGTGCACTTTTCTGGTTAGGCGGCGAGTCGCGCGGTCATTTCCCAAACCAGCACCTCGGCGCCGTCGGCAGCGGCGGTGACGCGCTGGCCACCGGCGGCCGTCATCCGCGCCGCGTCACCCGTGTTGAGGGACCCGGTGCCCTCTAGATCCACCGTTCCACGGGCGACGAACAGATGCACGAATGCGGCGGCCGGCAATTCGACCCAAGCGCCTGGTTGCAGCCGCCCGGCATACAAGGCCGCATGCTGCTGCCGGATGGAGATGGCTCTGCGGTCCCGGTGGGCGTCCATCCCCGACGCCACCACCACGAGATCGCCCGACCCCGCGTCGACCGGACCCAACTCACTGGTGATGTCCAGCTGCTCGTAGCCGGGTTCGATCGAGCGGGTGTCCGGAGGAACCCACATCTGAACGAAATGCACGTCGCGCTCGTGCCGCTCGCCGTCCAACCGCCAGGAGTCATTCCTCTCCGAATGCTGGATCCCGGTGCCCGCGCTCATCCGCTGAGCCAGCCCGGGGTAGATCACCCCAGAGTTGCCCTCGGAGTCCTGGTGCACCAGCGATCCGTCCAGTACCCAGGTGACGATCTCCATGTCACGGTGCGGGTGGGTTTCGAACCCCATTCCTGCCTGCACGACGTCGTCATTGTTCACCAGCAGCAGGCCGAAGTGGGTGTTTGCGGGGTCGTAGTGGCGCCCGAAGGAAAAGCTGTGCCAGGAGTCCAGCCAGCCGAGTGCAGTGTGCTTACGTTCCCCCGCCCGCCGCAGATCGACCGCGGGCGCGAGCTTCGGTTGCGAGCTGACCATGTCTCTCCTCGACCGTCTCTGTCCGTCTCTGTCTGGAGCGGGCGGGTTATTGATAACTGACAACTACCCGTTCAAACCTGTCTCAGAGCCTATCTGGTGACAGCCATTCTCTGTTGTCCTCTGGTTATCCTGCAGTTGCTCTTCCGTTGGCCATGGCGTCGCCGTGCGATGCTGGCCCCATGACCATCGAGGCCGCCAACCACCCGCTGCCGGCCAGTACGCTGCGCAGACTGGCACGGGCCTCCGGTGGGCTCGCCACGGCCAGCGTGGCCGAGATGGAGCGGCGTTATCCGTGGTTTCGCCGGCTGCCGGCCGATCAGCGGGCCGGGGTCTTGCTGGTCACCCAAACCAGCGTGGCCAACTTCGTCGAGTGGCTTAAGGATCCGCAGCACTCGGTCAAGCTCACCGTTGACGCGTTCCGCACCGCCCCGCGTGATCTGGCCCGCTGGGTCAGCCTGCGCCAGACCGTTGAGCTGGTCCGGGTCGCTTCCCTGGTGTTCGAACAGCAGCTGCCCGAACTCGCCGTCGACGACGCCGAACGCGCCGTGCTCACCGAGGCTTCACTGCGCTATGGCCGTGAGGTCGCCTTCGCCGCCGCCAGTACGTACGCCGGGGTCGCCGAAGCCCGAGGCGCCTGGGACGCTCGGCTCGAAGCGCTGGTCGTGGACGGCATCATGCGGGGGGACGGCGAAGAGTCACTGCTGTCCCGCGCGGCCGCGCTGGGCTTGGAACCAGCGGCTCCGGCAACGGTGCTGGTAGGCAATCCGCCGCCGGACGAGCCGCCGGAGCTGCTCGCTGAGATCCGCGGCGTCGCCACCCGCACGGGGCGCGGTGTTCTCGTCGGTGTGCAGGGGTCCCGCTTGGTGCTGGTCATCAGCGGTCGCCCCGACGTACCAGAGGACTTCAGTTGGATGATCGACGCGTTCGGTGACGGCCCGGTGGTCGTCGGGCCGACGGTCCCGTCGTTGGCAGAGGCGCACCGCAGCGCCGCCGACGCCTTGTCCGGGTTGCGCGCCGTGGCCGCCTGGCCCACCGCTCCGCGCCCGGTACCGGCCACCGAGTTGCTGCCCGAGCGCGCGCTGGCCGGGGACCCGGAAGCCGAGCGGCTGCTGGTCGATGAGGTGATGCGCCCATTGGCCGAAGCCAGCGGTGGGTTGGTCGAGACGCTCGACGCGTTCTTCGACGCCGGCGCAGTACTGGAAGCCTGCGCCCGGCGGCTGTTCGTCCATCCCAACACGGTGCGCTACCGGCTGCGCCGAATCGCCGATATCACCGGGCGAGCACCAGGTCACCCGAGGGATGGGTTGGTGCTGCGAGTGGGCCTGGCAGTTGGCCGGCTGGCCCGGTCCCGCGGCCTGTGGTAACCGGTGTAGCGCCCGCGTTGTGACCGCCGACGCACTTGGTCCCGCGGAGGCGGCGTTGTGACCGCCGACGCACTTGGTCCGCGGAGGCGGCAGTATGGCTGCTTTGTTCGCGCTGTCCGCTGCGGTGAGTTTCGGCGTCGCCGACTTCGCTGGCGGCCTCGCCGCGCGGCGCACTTCGGCACTGACGGTGACCCTGCTAGTGCAGTTGGCGGGGAGCGCGGTGCTGCTGCCGGCCCTGGCCTTACTGCCTGGTCATCTGTCCACGGCGGCCGCCGTCAGCGGCGCAATCGCTGGCCTCGCTGGATCCTTTGGCCTGCTCCTTTACCTGCGCGGCCTCGCCGTCGGACCGATGGGCGTGGTTGCCCCGCTGTCGGCGCTCATCGGCGCTGGCCTACCGTTCGGCGTAGGTGTGCTGACCGGGGAACGACCCCCGCCGGTCACCCTTGGGGGCGTCGTGGCGGCCCTGCTCGCCGTAGCACTCGCCACCGCGAACACTCGACGCGGTGGAGCGCCTGCCACTGGCCTGCTGCTGGGCCTCGGATCCGGTGTCGGGTTCGGGCTGTTTTACGTTGCCCTTGGCACCACACCGCCCGGATCCGGTCTATGGCCGCTCCTGGCGGCTCGTGGAGCCTCCCTGGTGCTGTTCGGAGGGCTGGTACTGAGTGCAGCCCGAGCACGCAGCAGGCCAGCGGGACTTGGACTGATTGCGCTGTCCGGTGCCCTCGACATGATCGCGAACATCCTGTTCCTGCTCGCCGTCCGATCAGGCGCGCTCGGCGTGAGCGCAGTACTGGTATCCCTCTATCCCGTGGTGGTCGTCGTGCTCGCGCGGTTCGTGCTGGGAGAGCGGCTCAATGCGGTGCAGCTGGCGAGTGTCACTCTCGCAGTGGCCGCCGGGGCGGTCCTGTCGGCTGGGGGGTGAGCCCGGTGATTGTAGGCATTCCACAAGAATGCCGCGGTGGACTTCGTGAACGGCAGCATCACCGCCGCAGCCGGACAAGGTGTTCAGTGGACCGGGTGATCGCGCTGCTCGCCCCCGGACAAGGCGCCCAGTCCGTTGGCATGCTTTCGCCCTGGCTGGCGCTGGACGGTGCAGTGGACCGGGTCGCGGTGTGGTCGGAAGTGACCGGCCTGGATCTTCATCGGCTGGGCACCACGGCGCACGCCGAGGAGATCAAGGACACTGCAGTGACCCAGCCGCTGGTAGTGGCGCTGTCGTTGCTGGCCGCCGAGGCGCTGTTCCGGCGGGTGGACCTGCCCCCTGACGCTCCGGTCGCCGGGCACTCCGTCGGCGAACTCACCGCAGCTGTCGTAGCCGGGGTGCTCACCGCCGATGAGGCCGTTGCGCTCGCCGCGGTCCGTGGCCGGGAAATGGCCGCAGCGTGCGCGTTGGAGCCGACCGGGATGTCCGCGGTGCTCGGCGGCGATGCCTATGACGTCGCGGTGGTGCTGGCCGAGCTGGGATTGGACGCCGCCAACCACAACGGCGCTGGGC
>JALZCN010000527.1 GCA_030863045.1 Actinomycetota bacterium
GTCCCGGACCGCGGCGAGATCGACCGGCTTCACCGCCGCGAGCTTAGCGCTACCACCGGCATCGCCCAGCCAAGCGGGCGGTGCTCAGGAGGCATGCGACTTCGTGAGGGGGTCGGGATCGTGGGGGATGCCGGCCGGCGGGAGCGCGTAACCGTCTGCGGCGTCATCGGGCTCGGCGCCCCCACTGATCAACCCTCGGATACCGGCGTTGAGCACCGCGAGCAGCGGCACCGCCAGCAATGCACCGGCGATACCCGCGAGCACCGAGCCCACCGTGACGGCCAGCACCACTGCCATCCCGTTGAGTTCAAGGGCCCGGCCCATCAGCAGCGGCTGCAGCACGTTGCCCTCCAACTGCTGCACGGCGATCACCACTCCGAGCACGATCAACGCCGGCACCGGGCCGTTGGCCACCAGCACCACTAGTACCGCGATCACCCCGGAGATCACCGCGCCGACCACCGGGATGAACGCCGCCAGGAACGTCAACGCAGTCAGCGGCACCACCAGCGGGGCGCCTACCGCTACCAAACCGATCCCGATGCCCACCGCATCGACCACCGCCACCAGCACGGTGGCCCGGATGAACCCGCTCAGCGAGGCGAACCCGCGCTGGCCCGCCAGGTCGACCCGGCGCCGAACCCGGCGTGGCACCGCACCGAGCAGGAACTGCCACATCGACCGGCCGCTGTAGAGGAAGTAGATCAATGAGAACAAGGCGAGCGCGGCACCGGTGAGGTACTGCCCGAGGGTGAACGCGGTGGACAACGCACCTGAGGTGATCGCGCTGCGGTTGTTGGCCACCGACCGGCTCAACGAATCGAGCAGGTTCTGCAGGTTGACCGGAGGCAGCCCGAACGGAGGGTCCTGCAGCCACACCCGGATCTGCTGGACGCTGGCGGAGACCTGGGTCTGCAGCTCGGGCAACCCGGCCACGAAGGCCTGGATGACCAACGTCAGCAGCCCCCCGATCAGCGCCAAACCGCCGACCACCACCACCAAGGTGGCGAGGCTCCGGGGTACCCGATGCCTGTTCAGCCAGTCCACCACCGGCGCCAGCAGTGCGGTCAGCAGCAGCGCCACCGCCACCGGGATCACGACCACCCGCAGGGCGATGACGACATAACCGACCACGACGAGCATCCCGGCCACCACCAGCAGCCGCCACGACAGCGCGGCCGCGACCTGCAGCGGGTACGGCACGGCGGCCGCCGCATCGCGGTCGGCTGAGCTGCGGGCCGGGTTGCGATCCACGGCGCCACGCTATCCGTTCGTCGACGCTCCTGGTCACCGACACGGCAGGTCGCCGGCTGATTCAGATTAATTGGTAACGACACCTTTCGCCGCACCGACGTTGTCTGTGAGGGGACGGCGAGAGGCACCGAGATGGGCTCACCGTCCGTGGCAGGTCGATGACCGATATGTCACGCCCACCCCGCATTCGACGGCTCAACCGCATTCTCGCGGGGACGGCCATAGCCGGTTTGATCCATTTCAGCGTGGTGGTGTGCGCTACTCCGGTGCACGAACGGGATGAGGTCCAGGCGGCCGGCTCCGGTGCTATGGCAACCTTCGGTCACTGGAGCGTCCTGGATTTTCCCGTTGAGTTTCGAGTTAATGCGATCCACGCCGCCCTGCTGTCCACCGGCAAAGTGCTGATCATTGCCGGCTCCGGGAACAGCACCGCGCACTTCGAAGCGGCGAGCTTCAAGACGCTGCTGTGGAACCCTCAAACCGACGAGTTCAGCCTCATTCCGACACCCGAGGACATGTTCTGCGCGGGCCACGCATTCCTGCCCGACGGCAAGCTGCTCATCGCCGGTGGCAACCGGAGGTACGAGGTGGCCGGGCAGGATGTCACCCGGGCCGCCGGCCCCATGACGGTGACCAACGAGTCCCGCGACGGCAGCTCGGTGACCCTGCCGGAGGGCACCAAATTCGTCTCCCCCCAGGGCACTGTGTTCGCCAGTGTCGAGGCTGCGGCGGTATTATCCGGCGCCAGCGTCGAAGTCTGGGTCGAAGCCGCGGTGGAGGGCACCGGTTCGGTGATCAACACACCCTCTCGCTTTCGCATCAACGGCGTATCGAGCAACGTTTACGGAGCTGCCGAGAAGCTCACCATGGAGACACAGCTCGCCTGGGGCGCGGCCTTCTCTTACGAATTCGACCCGCAGACCGAACGTTACCAAAGAGTGGCTGACATGGACCACGGCCGCTGGTACCCAACAGTTGTCGGCCTCGCCGACGGGGATGCGCTCGCCGTGTCCGGTCTCGACGAATTCGGTCGGACTCTCAATAGCCATGAGCGGTACCATGGCGATACCGAGCAGTGGACCGAGGTCTCCGCGCTCAACCGATACTTTCCCACCTATCCGGCGCTTTTCCTGATGGCCGACGGTCGGCTGTTCTACTCGGGTTCCCACGGCGGGTACGGCCGCAGCGACGGTACTGGGCGGCTACCCGGCATCTGGAACCTGACGGACAACTCCTTCCGCCCGGTCGAGGGGCTTCGCGACCCGCACCTGACCGAGACCAGCGCCTCGGTGCTGCTACCACCGGCGCAGGATCAACGGATCATGGTGCTGGGCGGCGGCGGAATCGACGACTCCGCGGAATCCACCGCCCGCACCGACATCGTCGATCTCCGCGCAGCAGACCCACGATTTCGCCCAGGCCCAGACCTCGCTCAGCCGACCCGCCATCTGAGCGCCGTCATCCTCCCGGACGACACCGTGCTGACCACCGGTGGCTCCCGCGACTACCGCGGCCGGGGCGATTCGAACAACCACATCGCGCGGATCTACGACCCCGCCACGGGTTCGTTCCGGGCGGCGGCGTCGCCTCAGGTAGGACGCAACTACCACAGCGAGGCGTTGCTGCTGCCCGACGGCCGCGTCGTCACCCTCGGCTCGGAGATCGACGGCGGAGGTGACAACGGCGAGCCCGGTGCATTCGAGCAGCGCATCGAGATCTACTCGCCGCCCTACCTGCACCGCGGCTCCCGACCGGAGCTGACCGGTGGCCCGACCGCGCTACCGCGGGGTGGGATCGCCGACTTCCAGACGCCCGATCCGAGTTCCGTTGCCGCCGCGAAGCTGATCCGCCCCAGTGCCGTCACCCACACCACCGACATCGAGCAGCGCTCCGTCGCCCTCGACATCACCAGGAAGGATCAGGCGATATCGCTGACCGTCCCCGCTCAACCCGGTCTGGTGCCCTCCGGGTGGTACATGCTGTTCGTGACGGACCGCAGCAACACCCCATCGATAGCCCGCTGGGTCCACGTGCAGTAGGCGTTAGAAGGACTGCCCGGTGTCGGCTTTGGCGATCAGGGAGGCCGGTGGGATGAACCGGTCGCCGTAGCGGTCGACCAGTTGTTTGGCACGGGCGACGAAACCGATCAGGCCGCCGTCGTAGCCGTTCATGAACTGCACCACACCGCCGGTCCATGGTGGAAACCCGATACCCATGATCGAGCCGATGTTGGCGTCGGGCACCGAGGTGATCACACCCTCGTCGAGGCACTTCACGGTCTCCAGCGCCTCGACGAACAGCATCCGTTGCATCATGTCCTCGAACGGGATCGCATCCGGGTGGAACGGCCCGTAGTGCTCAGCCAGGCCGGGCCACAACCGAACCCGCTTGCCGTGCTCGTATTCGTAGAACCCGGCACCGCCCGAACGTCCCGGCCGCCGGAACTCCAGCACCATCCGGTCCACGATCACGTCGGCCGGGTGGGCAGTCCAGGTTCCTCCGGCCGCCTCGACGCCACGCCTGGTTTCCTCCCGGATCTTGCGCATCAGCTGCAGGCTCAGCTCGTCCACCAACTGCAGGACCGGTGCCGGGTAGCCGGCCTGCAGGGTGGCCTGCTCGATGGACGCCGGGGGGATGCCCTCGGCCAGCATGGCCACCCCCTCGTTGATGAAGGTGCCGATGACCCTGCTGGTGAAAAAGCCGCGGCTGTCGTTGACGACGATCGGGGTCTTGCGGATTTGCTGCACGACATCGATCGCGGCGGCCAGCGCGGCGTCCGAGGTCTGCTGCCCGCGGACGATCTCCACGAGCGGCATCTTGTCCACCGGGGAGAAGAAGTGCAGGCCGAGGAAGTCGGCCGGGCGGTCGACCCCCTCCGCGAGACCGGTGATCGGCAGTGTTGAGGTGTTCGAGCACAGCAGCGCATCGGGCTCGACGATGTCGAGAATCTCGCCGAAGACCTGCTTTTTGAGCGCCGGGTCTTCAAAGACCGCCTCGATAACCAGGTCACAGTCCTTGAGATCGTCCGCGGTGGCAGTGGGGGTGATCCGGGCCAGCACCTCGTCACGCGCCTCGGCAGTGGATCGGCCGCGGGACACGGCCTTGTCCAGCAAGGCGGCGGAGTAGCCCTTACCTTTGTCCGCCCGGGCCCGGTCCACGTCCTTGAGGACGACGTCCATGCCGGCGCTAGCGCAGGAGTGGGCGATGCCGGCGCCCATCATCCCGGCGCCGAGCACGCCGACCTTGCGGAAGGTGCGCCGCGGGTAACCGTCGGGCCGGCTACCGCCCTTGTTGATGTGCTGCAGGTCGAAGAAGAAAGCGTTGATCATGTTCTTGGCGACCTGGCCGGTGGCCAGATCCATGAAGTAGCGGCTCTCGATCTGCAGCGCGGTGTCCACGTCCACTTGGGAGCCCTCCACCGCGGCACACAGGATGTGGTGCGGGGCCGGCATCGGCGCGCCCTTGAGCTGCTTGCGCAACGTGGCCGGGAACGCAGGCAACATCCGCGCCAACGCCGGTGTGGATGGCGTGCCGCCGGGGATCTGGTAGCCCTTGACGTCCCAGGGCTGCTGGGCCCGCGGGTGGGCCGCGATCCATTCGCGGGCGCTGGCGAGCATCTCCTCACCGGTCGCAACGACCTCGTCGACGATGCCAATCTGCTTGGCCTCTGCCGGAGGTAACTGCTGGCCTTTCGTCAGCAGCTGCGTCAGCGCGGTCATCAGGCCCAGCATCCGCACCGTGCGGACCACCCCGCCCAGACCCGGCAGTAACCCGAGGG
>JALZCN010000533.1 GCA_030863045.1 Actinomycetota bacterium
CATCTGCTGGGCAAACAGCGCGGTCTGAATACCGTGGAACAGACCCTCCAACCAGCCGACCAGCTGGGCCTGCGCAATCCGCAGTTCGGCGTCGCTGGGTGTGGAGTCCTCGCTGAATGGCAGGGACAGCCGTTCCAGCTCGTCGCGGAGGTCGGGAGCCAGACCCTGTTCGAGCTCGCGGATCGACGATGCGTGGATTTCCCGCAGCCGGTTACGGCTGGCGTCGTCCAGCGGCGCGGCGCGCACTTCTTCCAGCAGCTGCTTGATCATGGTGCCGATCCGCATCACCTTGGCGGGCTGCTCGACCATGTCGGAGACGTCTTGCCCGCCTTGCTCCTCGACGGTGCCGGCGGCGACCGGCTGGCCGTCCGGCCCAATCAGGACGACCTGCTCCTGCGGTTCGCTCATGTCTCCATCTTGCGCCCCCTACCCGCATGTGTCGCGTGCTCCTGCCGTGTGTCGCTCCCTGGTGCGTGAACCTCAGCCGCCGGTGGTCAGCAGGATTTTGCCGACGCCGCCGCCGGTTTCGAGCATCCGGTGCGCTTGCGCGGCCTCGGCGAGAGGGAGCGTCTTGTGCACCACGGGCTTGACCCGACCGTCCCCGAACATCGGCCACAATCGGGCGACGACATCGGCGCACAGGGCGGCTTTACCGTGCGGGCCGTCCACCGGGCGCCCGCGCAGCCCGATGGCCGCGACGCTAGCTCGTTTGGGCAGCAGAGCGCTGAGGTTCAGCTCAGCGGTGGTGCCACCCTGTAGGCCGATAACCACCAGCCGGCCGTCCGGGGCGAGCGCCCGGATGTTACGGGCCAGGTAGCTGGCGCCCATGTTGTCGAGGATGACATCGGCGCGGCCGGTGAGCTCCTCGGCGAAGTCCTGCTCGCGGTAGTCGATCAGGATCTGCGCGCCCAGCTCCGCGCAGCGCGCCAGCCGCGCCGCCGACGCCGTGGTCGCCACCTGCGCGCCCAGCGCCCTGCCCACTTGGATCGCATGGGTGCCCACACCCCCCGACCCGCCGTGCACCAGCAGCAACTCCCCGGCGGCCAACCCAGCGTGGCGCACCACCGTCGACCACACCGTGCAGGCCACCTCGGGCACACCGCCCGCGGTGACCACGTCGACGCCGGGTGGCAGCGGCATCACCTGCCCGCCGGGTGCGACGACCCGCTCGGCGTAGCCACCGCCGGCCAGCAGCGCACACACCTGCTCGCCCACCGCGAAACCGGTCACCCCGTCGCCGAGCTCGGCTACCGTGCCGGCGCACTCCAGCCCGAGGATCTCGCTGGCCCCGGGCGGCGGGGCGTAGCGGCCCTGCCGCTGCAGTAGATCGGCCCGGTTGACCGAGGTCGCGGCGACGTCGATGAGCACCTCGCCCGGACCTGGCTGGGGATCGGGCTGCTCGGTCAGGTGCAGCACTTCCGGGCCGCCGTACTCGGTGATCGTGATCGCGCGCACGGTGCCCGACGGTAGTCGCCCCGCCCGTGGCACCGTTGCGGCATCTGGTGTCGTTCGCGGTCAGCGGCCGGGAACCTGGTCGGTTAGCCTGCATGGGTGACCCGGGGCAGTGATCAGCCGCGCTGGCTCGATGCCGAGGAGATGCGTGCCTGGCGGGCTTACGTGGTCGGCAAAGCGCTGCTCGATGCGCAACTGAACCGTGATCTGCAGGACGAGCACCAGCTGGCTCTGGCCGATTACGAGCTGCTGGTCCGGTTGTCCGATGCGCCCGGCGGGCGGGTACGGATGAGCACGCTGGCCGAGCAGGTGGGGTCGTCCAAGAGTCGGATCACCCATCAGATCGGTCGGATGGAGAAGGTCGGGCTGGTGCGCCGCCAGGAATGTCCGGGTGACCGGCGTGGAGTGTTCGCCGTGCTGACCAGTTGCGGGTTGGAGGTGCTACGCCGCGCCGCCCCCACGCACGTCCGCGGAGTCCGCGACAACCTGGTCGATCTACTATCTGACCAGGAAAAACATGTACTGGCCGAGGTGTTCGAACGGGTGTTGACCCACCTGCGCACACGCTAGCCCCACTGGGTCGGGCGGCGACCGACCCCCCTCCCGGCGGCCTTGGGCCGAATGGCGTAGTAGGTTCCCCGCACCCAGCCCGGCCTCAGTTCGGACGGGCCTCACGGCGGCGAGTGGGGGAGCTCATGACAGATCCAGTAGCAGGGGTTGCAGCCAATGGGACAGCGGCTGGTATGGCACCAGTCGAGGGGCCGGTGAGGAACCCGGTAGGCGCGGTGAGCCCGGTGAAGGGCCCAGCAGAAGCCGCGGGGCTGGGTCCGGAGCGGGCACTGTCCGGGGAACGCTTCGCTCCGTCACCGCCGCGGCTGAGGGTGCCCGGTCAAGCACCTGAGCTTAAGTCGGACACCGCGATGCAGAAGGTCGTGCTGCCCGGCTTGGTGGAGCTGACGCTGGGCAACGTGGTGGTGCCCGGGCGCTTCGACCCACACCGGATCGCTGGTTTCGTGACGCGGTTGGAGGACGTACCGGCGAGTTCGTCGGCCGAGCTTGTCCGGCGCTACGGGCTCGACCAGGTCGCCGGCTGGCCGGTAACCGACGAGTTGTACGTGTTGCGTTTCTACGCGCACAGCCCGCAGCTCTACATCGCCCCGTTCGAGCGCAGCGTCTACCAAGTGGATTTGATCGAACTTCCGGCCGGCACCGAGCTGTGGCGGATCGATTCGCACGGTGACGAACAGCGGGTGGGTGCTTACCTCAACCGGCAGGTCGGGTGGATCAGCACTGAGCGGACGATGTTGGGCCCGGCGTGCTGGAATCGGCCACCGGTACCGCTGCGGCCTACCGTGCGCCGCGGTTTGGTCGCTCGGTATCAGGGTGGGGATTTCGACGCCGACTTCGGCCCCCGTCCCGGCGAGGTAACCCTGCATCCGCTGCCCGGCAAGCGACCGCCGGACGAGCACGCTGGTGCCTACCCGCTCGCGGTGACGTTGGGCGACCTCGACACCCTAGATCTGGTCCGTTGGCGCGGCGGGTGGAACGGTTTGCCGGTCGAGCTGGTGGAGTCCGGCCCGGAGCAGGCCGTGATCCACTACATCGGAGAGAACGGCCCGCGGGCGGCTGATTTCGGTCTGGCGGAGGTCGACTATCGGGTCTGGCGTGGATGCGTGCCCCGCGCCGAGCTTGCCGACGTATGGGAGCAGCGCCTAGCGCTGGTGTCGTGACTTCCCGGGTGGTCGCGTAGCGGACTGTCCGCCTGCTCTCAGCCCTGTGAAGTGCTGGTCACCGACTCGACGATCTGCGGGGCACGCTAGCGTGCACAATCGGAAGCGTGGCAGAGCGGTCTAATGCACTCGCCTTGAAAGCGAGCGTGCCGAGAGGCACCGGGGGTTCGAATCCCTCCGCTTCCGCCAC
>JALZCN010000559.1 GCA_030863045.1 Actinomycetota bacterium
GTCGTGGACAGCGCCCGCACGCCCGTCAACGCATTGAGGTTGTGCAGCGTATTGCTGGGCCCCCAGCCGGTGATCGCGTAGCTGGTGTGCCCGACCCCGGCGGAGGTGACCGCCGTCCATCCCTCGCTCAGCGTCGCACGTTGCCCGGTGCCGGCCACCGCGGACAGCTCGGCGGTAGAGATGCCGGCTCGTAACAGCTGATCGGCGTTCACCGGTCGGGTCGACACGCCGCGGGATTCCAGCGCGCTGCGCACCCGGGACAGCGCACCGATCAGTGCCCGGTGGCAGCCCATCACCCCACCACCACGTTCGGCCACCGCGGTCGGGCAGCGGCGGGGATCCAAGCGCACCGCGATCCACGTGGTGCGGCGGGCGGCCGCCGGTAACGGGCCGAGAACCTCCAGATAAGAGCGCAGTGCCGGGGACGACGACGGCAGGGCTGCGCTACCCGGGTAGCAATGCGAGATCACTTGGATCGCGTCCAGCACCACACCGCGGTCTTCCAGGCAAGGGGCCAGCGCACCGAGTGGCAGGCTCGGGGCCCCGCCGACCGGTGTGATCATCGGAGGTTCGGCGCCCACTTCGAGCACGGCGGTCCAGGATCCCTGGTGCCAAGCCAGGCCCAGCGGTTCGCGCTGGTGACCGGTGCCGTGAGCGATGATCAGATCCGGCAGGATCAGCCGAAGCAGGGCGACCCGCGGATCGTCGCAGCCCCCGATCGGCTGCGGCGAGATGGGCGGGTTGCCGGCTGCTGCCGGGTCCGGACTGGTAACGCTACGGCTGTGGGAGCGCGCCAGATAGGGAACGGCGAGCTCGATCCACCGCACCAGCCAGCGACCGTGCCAGCGTCCCAACCCCAATGACACTGTGGTCAGCAGCACCCCCAGCGCTGCCCACCACAGGGCGGTGTCGACGGCGAGCAACGCCAGACCGAGTGCCAGCCCGATCTCCAACACCACCAGGTTGACGAGGGGTAGCGGACCCAGCCGCGAACGCGTCGAACGCAGCTGGGGTGCAGCCGGTGCTGCGGTGGTCATGTCTGGCGCCTCCGCTGGCGAGGACGGACAGTGGTCCGCCGATGGCGCTTCGCTATCCTGCCGCACCGTACAGCCCCGGGAAGAGCGGCAGGCACCCTGATGTCCACCAGCCCGACCACCAAGTCGCAGGTGCAGGCCTACCGCTTCGTGCTCCGAAGAATGCAGTCGGCTCTGGTCCGCAAGGACGCGGTGATGCTGCACGAGCCGATGCGCCACCACCTGCGGGCATCGGCGGTCGGTGTGATCGTGGGTGTTTTGGGGTTGGCGGCGTTCTTCGTGGTGGGTCAGTTCCGGCCGGTCAGCGTGCTCAATGTGAATGAGATCGTCATCGGCAGCCCGTCCCAAACGATCTTTGTGGTGCAGGACAATCCGCGGCGGCTCATTCCGGTGGTCAATCTGACGTCGGCGCGCTTGCTGTTGGCGGCAATCTCACCGGGCCGGGGAGCAGCGGAGGCCAAGACGGTCGACGACTCCGCGTTGGCCGGCATCTCGCGCGGACCGGTGACCGGGCTTCCTGGGGTCCCGCCGCTGCCGGTACCGGAGAACCTCATCAACGGGGTTTGGTCGGTATGTGACACGGCCACGATCCGGCCGGATCTACCGAATGCCGGATCCCGCGCGCAGATCTCCACCACCGTCGTGGTCCAGGAGCAGGCGCTGGCGAGCCGTCCGCTGGGCGATGATCAGGCTCTGCTCGTGGCAGAGCAGAATACCGGGATCACCTACCTGGTGTGGAATGGCAACCGAGGGCGAGTAGATCTGCGCGACGACGCAGTCCGGAGCCACTACCGATTGGGCAACGTCGTTGCACGCAAGGTCAGTACCGGCCTGCTCAACGCAATTCCCGAGGTGCCCCCGCTCACCCTGCCGGTTATCCCGACCGGGCGGCCTTTTCCGCAGCTTCCGGGTGTCCAAGTCGGCGACGTGGTGCGGGTGAAGGGTGTCCAGGATTCGTTCTTCCTGCTACTGCCACAGGGCGTACAGCCAGTCGAACCGGCGGTGGCCGATCTGATCCGCTACCGCCGCAGCACGACCGCCGATTTCGTCAACGTCACACCAGAGGCCATTTCCCGGGTGCCGGAAGCGCCGGTCGCCAACCAGCTGAATCTGAGCGGCTTCCCGGCCCAGGTCCCGCAGATACTCAAGATTGCCGAAACGCCAGTTGCCTGCCTCACCTGGCAGGGGCCGGATCAGCCTCCAGTGATCACTGTCAGTCCGGACCAGCAGTTACCGTTGGGTGCTGGCCAAAGCCCGGTTGAGGTGCCCCGTGCGGCCATCGGCCAGACCGCAGACTTCGTTTTCCTGGAGCCGGCCAAGGCCGCACTGGTCCGCGGGGTGGTGCCCGGCCAGCGTCCCGACACCGGGGCGATCTGGTTGGTGACCGACCAGGGGTTCCGCTTTGGCGTGCCCTCGATGGAGGTCGCGGGTGCACTAGGGCTTGGTCAGGTCACCACGCCGGCGCCCGAGCCCATCCTGGATCTGCTGCCGATCGGGCCGACTCTGGAGCCCCAGCGGGCGCTGGAGCTGTTCAATCCGACGCTGGCCCGCGAGCAGGCCGAGCGGCTCGCAGGCGGCTGAGCCGCAACAAGTGGGCCGGCCCTCACGCACAATCCGCGACCGATTGGGGCCGTTAGCCCCGATTAGCTCATTGAATGCGGTTGTGGTGGCGTTTGACGGTGTGCACGATCACGAAGGTGAGGGCCAGGAGGGCGATTGCGGCGGCGGAACCGCCGAGTGCGATGGTGCGCGGCAGCGTGTCGTCCGGCGGCGGCGGTTCAAGGCCGTCCAGGGTGGTCGGACGCGCCGGCTCGAGATCGGGGCCTTGTTCCTCTGGCAGCACCGCGGTGAGCGCGGCGATCGGATCAACCATGCCGTAGCCGAGTTCCTCGCTGCGCCCATCGGGGCCGGCGGTGTGCTGGGCGGTCCGTTCGATGCGATGCATCACTTGGCGCGCGGTCAGGTGCCGGTGCCGGTCCCGGACCAGCGCGGCGAGCCCGGCGACGTATGGCGTGGCGAAGCTGGTGCCGTCGAGCCCGCGCGCTACGCCCCGGGCGTCGACGAGTTCGGTGGTCAGCCCAGGTCGACCGGCCGCGAGGGATACCGCCCCGGTGCCCGGTGCGGCCACATCCACCCACGGTGCACGGATCGAGAAATCCGCGGGCTCGTCATTGTCATCGGTCGCCGCGACGGTGAGCACGTCGGCGTCGAACCAGCCCGGCGAGGAGATCGTGGTGACCGCTCCGGGGCTGTTCTGCTTGCAGGTGCCACTGGTGTTGGCGGCGGCCACCACCACGACGACGTTGTGCTCCACCGCGTAGTGCACGGCGGCCTGCAGGTCCGGGGCGTTGACCTGGTTGGGCTCGGCGGGAAAACACGCGGCCTCCGAGATGTTGATCACAGTGGCGCCTAACTGCACCGCCCGCATCACGGCGTGCGCCATGCTGACCGTGTCGCCGGCACCTGAACTGCGGGTTTCCTCGCGGGTGTCGAGCTGGCGCAGCGGCACCGAGTAGAAGGTGCTGGCCTGGCGGATCGCCAGGACCTGCGCATCAGGTGCTACTCCGACGAATCGAGTGGCTGGATCGGGCGCCGCGGCGATGAGTCCGGCTACCGCAGTGCCATGGCCGTCACAGTCGAAAAGGCCGCTGCGATCCTCGATGTAATCCCCACCGTCGACCAACCTTCCGCGCAGTCTGGGATGCGGCTGAACGCCACTGTCGATCACTGCTATCCGCTGGTCGCGTCCGGTCGCGAACTCGTGGGCTTGCCGGATCCGCAGCCGCTGTTGGGCTGGCGGTTCGGCTCCGAGGTCCGGTGCGCTGCCCGTTGCCGTCTGCTGGCAGGCCGCCTGCTGTTCGACCGGGCCGGTCTGCCGGGTTACCGGGTTGTTCACGGTATAAGGCATGGCGTTCACACTGCCGGGGGTCGGCACGGCGGCCGGATTTACCGGAGGTGGTATCCCCGGTGGTCGGCCGTCGAGCTGAGCGGCCACTGACCACCCCGGGCCCACCAGGCACAGCAACGCGGCCGCGACAGTCCCGGCCGCGGTGCGGCGACGACCGGCGAGGGTCCTCACAATGCCCGGAAGGTGTTGTAGAGGTCCATCACACCTAGGGCGAGCGGTAGCACCGCGGCGATGAGGACCGCTTCCATCACGTCTACCGTACGGCGCGTCACCGGGGAAAATCGACGCCGGGGCAGGACTAGGCCGGCGACCAGTGCGAACGTCGCAAGGACCAGCAGGCCACCGAAGCCGACCAGCAGCAAGACGGCGTGGTCAGCCGTCACCAGCAGCCTGGCCATCAACCCGGCTACCGCGATCATGCCGCTGGCCAGCAACGCTATCGCCTGTCTCCCGTTGGCGTAGGACCGCGCTCGTAGCAGAAGAACGGCGGCGACCACCGCGCCCAGCACGATCCCCAACGCACCGCCGGCCGCGGCCAGGACCGCGCCGATCGCGGCTACCGCACCGGCGCCCATGATCATGCCGGTCAGGTACTCGTGCGCCAGACCTGATCGACGCTCGATCACGGTGTAGTCCGGTAATCCGGAGTCTTCCTGCAGGTCCTGTGCGCTTGCCGGAACCTTGGGCATCGGCAGCCGGGACAGTTGGATGGTCAACCGGGGCAGTGCGGAGATGGCACCGAGAGCCAGCGCGGCTGCCCCCGCCGCGATGCCTGCCGCGGGACGATCAACCAGGCTGGCCACCAGAAAGGCCAGCGCGCCCAGGGCGGCGGCGGTAGCGGTGGCGACGAACGGTGTGATACCGGCGCCGAGCACCATGATCGACGCGCTGGCGAGCACCAGGGCCAGCGTGCAGGCCAGTAAGAGGTTCTCCGAGCCGACGCTGCCAGGGACGATGTAGAGCCCGCTGACGAAGCCCAGTGGCAGGCTTCCCGCTGCCACCAGCACGCCCGTGTTCGTCTCGCCGTACACCCGGCCAATGACCGAGCCGGCCACCAGCGCGGCCACCGCTGCCGCACCCGCCAGCAAGGCGACGCCAAGCCCGGGTCCGGCGCGGAGCAGGGCAACGGCACCACCCAGCAGGGCCAATCCTGCGGCGATCATCCCGAGCGTGCGGGCGGTGTTTTCGGTCCATGGGCGGTAGCTACTTGGGGCGGTCGCCGCGATGGCTTCGACCACGTCGTCGAACAGCGGGGGCGGGGGGTTGTCGCTACGGCGCCGCAGCTGCAGCAGGTCGCCGTCGACGACGCCCAGCGAGACGAGCGGACGGTCCGGATCGATCGCCTCGCCACCAAGCTTCGCCAAACACCAGCCGCCGTGCCTGCTGCCACCGTCTGGACTCGACTCGCCCGCCATCTTGAGCAGCATCGGCAACAGATTGGCAACCGCGACGTCCGACGGCAGCGCCAGGTCGATGCGGGTGCGGGGGGCCACCACCGTCACTCTGCTGAGTGCTGCACACGATGGAACCGTCGATCCAACCCCGGACGGTGGAACCGTCCATCCAGCCCGAGACGGTTGAACCGCCGGAGCTCCGTTGGCGTTGGTTGGCACCCGCTGCACTCCTCGCTCGGCCCGCCGACCACCGAGGTCAATGTGCGGTGGCCGCGGCACTGTAGTTGCGGGAGTATCCATCGATGCAGCGCCAGCCGTTCGAGGGATCTGCAGCCTTGGCTCCTCCACTTCACCTGCGACGATACGGCGCAGGACGGGGAGGATTGCAGTAGCGCACTGAACACCGATCGGCCCAGCGGATGGGCAGCCATCGCCGAGAGGCGGCAAGCTCACGGTCAACGGCTCATCCTGGCTTCCGGAGTCGTCCGTCACGGCAGTCACATCCGTCACATGGTCCGCGGGGCGTGCCTAGGGATTTCCTACGGACTGCCACAGGTGGCAACTGCGCGGCAGACGTTGCCGCCTGCGCACGTCCTCACGCTGCGGCACACTTCCCTGGACCGCACGAACCATGACAATGGCCGTTCTTTGCTCGGCACACCGACCGTCAGCGCCGAGCCTCGTCGATCTGGGCCACCCATTAGCTCCTGTTCGCGGCGACGATCCGCACGAAGGCGCCCGATAGTTCGACACCCCATCGCTATCTCACGAACCCGGCATGACCGCCATGTCGGCGGCGCCGGTGCCGCTTTGCTCCATGAAGTCGACGGGACCGACGTGGCCGGTCCGTCTGCACGTCGGCCCGTCGAGTCCTGGCAATCGCTGGACGGCAGGCGTCGAAGATGCCGTCCAGCATGGCAGCGATGACGCGGACCACCGGGCGACCGGTGTCGAGCTGCTGGGCGATCACCGGTCGCATGATCTCGCACATGTCACGTCTGCGGATCCCGATCGCGGGTTCCTGACACCGCGCTGGGTGGAGCCAGACGATGACCTGATCGGGCTCGCCCTTGACACCCGCGGCTGCCCATAGCTGCGTGCAGCTCCACATGATGGCTATGACTGAGCGAAGTCAGTAAGAACTGTCAGTGCTCACCGGCAGCATGCGACCATGGCGGTGTTCCTCAGATGCGCGGAGGTGAGCTGCGGATGGCGTCGCCTGCCCAATCCCACCTGCTAGACCACGTCGGACCGTGGACGGAGCAGGACTACCTGGCCCTACCCGCGGATCGTCGCCGCATTGAGCTGCTCGACGGCGGGCTCCTGGTGAGCCCGGCAGCCGGGGGCGGGCACCAGCGGCTGTCGTCTCAACTCTGGCACGCGCTGGGACGGGCGGCACCGAGCTGGCTGGAAGTGCTGGAAGCCATCAACGTCCGCGTGGCGCCCGGGCGGATCCTGATCCCCGACCTGGTCGTGGTCACCAACCCCGGCCTGGACCTGACGGTCTGGGAACCGGCTGATGTGGCGATGGTCGTCGAGATCATCAGCACGGGCAGTGTCGCGGCTGATCGGGCGATCAAGCCACAGCTCTACTCGGCTGCGGGTATCGAGCACTACCTTCGCATCGAGCTCGGCAACCCGAGTCCGACTTCGACGGCGTACCGGTTGCAACGGGCGCGCTACGCCGAGGTCGCTTCCTCAAGGCCGGGTGAGGCCCTGCGCCTGGCTGACCCGTTCCCAGTCGACCTCGACCTCGCCGAACTGGCTGCCGCTACCCGCCCATCAGGGTGACGGTCGGCCCAGGTGTCGAAGCAAGCGCCAGCGACGCTGGATGGTCCCGTCGTCACCTTCACGCACCCGCTAGGGTGACCGGTCGCGCGCGCAGCCCTCCACTGGGTGATCGCGTGCGGGTGGACCCCGGGAGGTGGTCTGGGCCATGAGCACCGAGCAGTTCCGGCGATTACCACGGCTGGCTGCGCCGAAGATGCCCGGAGGCGAGGTTCATCTGGAGCCGCCACCGGAGGTGCCCAGGGTCCTGCCGGGCAACATCGTGCAGAAGATCTTGCCGGTCGTGATGATCGTGGCCGTGTTGGGCATGGTGGCGTACATCTTCACCAGCGGGGAGGCCCGAAGTAATCCGCTGTTCCTGATGTTCCCGATCATGATGGTGGTGTCCACCGTCGGCATGTTCATCGGTAACGGCCGTGGCGGCCAAGCCAAGGCCGAGATGAACGAGGACCGCAAAGACTACCTGCGTTACCTCGGCCAGATGCGGGAACGGGCCCGGGAGGCCGCGCAGGAGCAGCGCGCGGCGTTGGAGTGGAACCACCCCGATCCCGCCGCATTGTGGTCAATTGCGAGCAGCCGGCGGATGTGGGAGCGCCGCAGCGGCGACCCGGATTTCTGCCACGTGCGGATCTGCCGGGGGTCGCAGCGGCTGGCCACCCGGCTCGTGCCGCCGCAGACCGGTCCGGTGGACGAGCTCGAGCCGATCACCACGCTGGCATTGCGGCAGTTCGTCCGAGCCCATTCCATCGTCCCGGAACTGCCGATTGCCATCTCGGTGCGCGGGTTCGCCGCGATCGGGATCTCCGGCGACGCGGCCCTGGCGCGCGGGTTGGCTCGCTCGATGGTGACCCAGCTGGCCACCTTCCACTCTCCCGACGACCTGCTCATTGCCGTGGTCACGGCCGGGCGGGCGAAGGCGGACTGGGAGTGGGCGAAGTGGTTGCCGCACGTGCAGCACCCCAGCCGCGTCGATGGTGCCGGGCCGATGCGGATCATGGCCGGCTCGCTGGCCCGGATCGAGGAACTGCTTGTCGAGC
Organism: Actinomycetota bacterium; assembly: GCA_030863045.1. GTDB lineage: Bacteria > Actinomycetota > Actinomycetes > Mycobacteriales > Pseudonocardiaceae. The sequence goes on from JALZCN010000559.1 coordinate 8,162, forward strand.
ACCTCCGGAACCGCCCCCGGTTCGCTCGAAATGCCCAGCCCCACGGCGACGGACCGCATATTCTCATCGTCATCGACGGCGCGGAGGTCACCGGCGCAGAGCAGCTCCTTCTCGAGGAGGGCCTGACCGGGGTGACCCTGCTCGACCTCTCGGCATCACTGGGCACCTTGACCAACCGCCGCGGGTTACATCTGGTGATCGAGGGTGCGGCGATCGGTGCCCGCGGGGCGGCCGGGGTCGAGTTCTTCGGGTCTGCCGACTCGCTGGGTGTTGTCGAGGCCGAGGCGGTGGCTCGCGCCCTGTGTCCCTACCGCCTCGGCACAGCGGACTCCCAAGGCGAGGACCAACCACTGTCAGGCAGCAACGAGCTGCTCGAGCTGCTTGGCTTGGCCGCGGATCCCCGCGCCTTCGATGTCGCCCAGGCGTGGCGACCGCGCCCGATCAGGGATCGGTTGCGGGTGCCTATCGGGATCGGCGAGTTCGGGCAACCGGTCGAGTTGGACATCAAGGAGGCCGCCCAGGGTGGGATGGGCCCGCATGGGCTGTGTGTGGGGGCCACCGGATCGGGCAAGTCGGAGTTCCTGCGCACCCTGGTCCTGGGCCTGATCGCCACGCACTCGTCGTCGATGCTCAACCTCGTGCTGGTCGACTTCAAGGGCGGCGCGACATTCCTGGGCATGGAGCACGCCCCCCACGTCGCCGCCGTGATCACCAACCTGGCCGACGACCTGACCCAGGTCACTCGCATGCAGGACGCGCTGGCCGGCGAGATGAACCGGCGCCAGGAACTGCTGCGCACTGCGGGAAACTTCGCCAACGTCAAGGACTACGAGAAGGCCCGGGAAAACGGTGCCGACCTCGATCCGCTGCCGGCGCTGTTCATCGTGATCGACGAATTCTCCGAATTGCTCGCCCAGAAGCCGGAGTTCATCGACCTGTTCGTGGCGATCGGCCGGCTGGGCCGCTCGCTGCAGATGCACTTGCTACTGGCCTCGCAACGCCTCGAGGAGGGCAGGCTGCGCGGCTTGGAGTCCCACCTGTCCTACCGGGTCGGGCTGAAGACCTTCTCCGCCGGGGAGTCCAGGGCAGTGCTGGGCGTGCCCGACGCCTACGAGCTGCCGCCGGTGCCCGGGTCGGGCTACTTGAAGTTCGACACCACGTCGATGGAGCGTTTCAAGGCGTCATACGTCTCGGGCCCCTACCGTGCCGCCGGTGCCGTCGCGACGCCTACTGCGGCTGTAGCCACCTCGGACCGCCAGCCCCGACCTTTCGTGCCTGATTACGTGGATCTACCCGAGCCGTTTGAGGCCGCGGGCCACCACCAGTTGGTCGAAGCCCCGGTGGCGGAAAACGTCACCGAACCCAGCGTGCTGGACATCGTGGTGCACATGCTGCGTGGGCAGGGACCGCCGGCTCACGAGGTGTGGCTGCCACCGCTCGAGGCGCCGCCGTCGTTGGATCAGCTACTGCCGCCGCTGTCGGTCACCGAGGATCGCGGGTTGTCCCCGGTCGGGTTCTTCGGCAACGGCCGGCTCGCCGTCCCGGTCGGGATTGTCGACAAGCCCTACGAGCAGCGCCGTGACCTGCTGTGGGCTGACCTCTCCGGAGGTGCTGGCCACGCCGTGGTCACCGGCGGCCCGCAGACCGGCAAGTCCACCCTGTTGCGTTGCATGCTGATGTCGCTAGCGCTCACCCACACCCCCGAGGAGATGCAGTTCTTCTGCATCGACTTCGGTGGCGGCACGCTGGCGTCTCTGGATGGCCTGCCGCACAGCGGCGGGGTGGCGGGGCGGGGAGAGCCGGACACCGTCCGACGCATCCTCGCCGAGGTGACTGGATTGCTCGCCGCCCGGGAACAGCGATTCCGATCCCAGGGCATTGATTCGATGGCCGA
>JALZCN010000568.1 GCA_030863045.1 Actinomycetota bacterium
ACCCTGCGCCGCCGGAGACTGAGCGCTGGAGGCCACCGACGTGCGGAGGGATTCGACGTCAACACCGCTGTTCGCATCTATGTCGTAGTCGGCGGACACCTGCATCGCACGCTCTTCAGCGGTCAGGATGCCCAGTTGGTCTCGCTTGTCCCTGGGGAGGTGATCGAGTGCGATTCGGCGGAATAGGTAGTCCACCACGCTGGTCGCCATCCGGATATCTGGATCATCGGTCATCCCCGCCGGCTCGAAGCGCATGTTCACGAACTTGGACACGTAGGTTTCCAGCGGTACTCCGTACTGCAGCGCTATCGAGATCGCCATCGAGAACGCGTCCATCACGCCAGCCAGCGTTGAGCCCTGCTTGGACATCTTGACGAAGATTTCTCCGAGCCCATCGTCTGGGTAGAATCCCGCCGTCAGATAGCCCTCGGCACCTCCAACGGTGAACGAGACTGTCTCGCTGGGCCGTTTCTTGGGCAGCCGCTTGCGCACCGGCCTGATCTCGACTGTCGCCTTATCCACCGAGGTGGCTGCCGTCTTGCCGGTCGACAGCGGCTGGCCTACCTTGCAGTTGTCGCGGTAGATCGCCAGCGCCTTGAGCCCCATCTTCCAGGATTGAAGATAGATTTCCTCGACATCGGTTACAGTGGCTGTCTCTGGCATATTGACAGTCTTGCTGATGGCTCCCGAAACGAACGGTTGAGCCGCAGCCATCATGCGCACGTGACCCATCGGCGAGATCGACCGTTCCCCCATCGCACAATCAAACACCTCATAGTGTTCCCGGCGCAGGCCAGGTGCGTCGATCACGTGGCCGTGCTCGGAGATGTACTCAACAATCGCCTCGCTCTGCTCCTGCTGGTAGCCCAATGCGGAAAGCGCCTTGGGCACCGTCTGGTTGACGATCTGCATGGATCCGCCACCAACTAATTTTTTGAACTTCACAAGCGAGAAGTCCGGCTCAATGCCAGTCGTATCACAATCCATCATAAATCCGATTGTTCCAGTCGGCGCTATTACACTCGCCTGAGCGTTGCGCCAACCATTGTTTGCACCGATTCGGAGGCCGTCCTGCCACGCCTTCGTGGCCGCCTTCTGCACGGCGCGATCATTATGCCCGTAGGTGCGGATCAAGTCATTGGCTGCGGCGTGCTTGCGCATTATTCGCTGGTGTGGCTCAGCGTTGCGCGCATAGCCCTCATACGGCCCGACGGCTCCAGCAAGCTCTGCGGAGCGCTTGTACGCGGTACCGGTCATCAGCGACGTGATCGCCGCGGCCAGCGCGCGCCCACCGTCTGAGTCGTAGGCGTGCCCGGTGGCCATGAGCAATGCTCCGAGATTCGCATAACCGATGCCCAGCTGACGGAAAGCCCTGGTGGTCTCTCCAATTTCCTCGGTCGGAAAATCTGCAAAGCAGATCGAGATGTCCATTGCGGTGATGACAAGTTCTACCGTCTTGGCGAACAGCTCGGCGTCGAACGTCAAATCTTCGCGAAGGAACTTCATGAGATTGATCGACGCGAGATTACAGCTGGAGTTATCCAGGTGTAGATACTCACTACAGGGATTAGATGCGGTGATGCGTCCGGATTCCGGGCAGGTGTGCCAGTCATTGATTGTGTCGTCGTATTGGATGCCGGGGTCAGCACATTCCCAGGCAGCCTGCGTGATGTCGCGGAACAACTCTCTGGCCCGAATCGTCTTGATGATCTCGCCCGTCTTGCGAGCGCGCAGTCCGAATTCGGCGTCCGCCTCCACAGCGCGCATGAACTCGTCGGAAACACGGACCGAGTTGTTGGCGTTTTGATACTGGACTGAAGTGATGTCCTTGCCACCGAGGTCCATGTCGAATCCGGCGTCACGGAGCACCCGGATCTTGCGCTCCTCAGCGGCCTTGGTCTGCACGAACTCGGCAATATCCGGGTGATCGACGTCGAGCACAACCATCTTGGCGGCACGGCGGGTTGCGCCACCCGATTTGATGGTGCCTGCCGAGGCGTCCGCCCCACGCATGAAGCTTACCGGCCCGGATGCCGTTCCCCCGGAGGACAGAAGTTCCTTCGATGAGCGGATACGGGAAAGATTCAGGCCGGCGCCCGATCCGCCCTTGAATATCAGTCCCTCTTCTCGGTACCAGTTAAGGATGGAGTCCATGGTGTCGTCGACGGAAAGGATGAAACACGCTGAGACCTGTTGCGGGGATTGAGTGCCGACGTTGAACCAGACCGGGGAGTTGAAACTGAACACCTGGTGCAGCAGCATCCAGGTCAGCTCCTGGGAAAAGATCTCCTTGTCGGTGTCGGTAGGAAAGTAGCCGTGCTGCACCCCGGCGGCGGTGTAGGTCGCCACCACCCGGTCGATCAACTGGCGCAAGCTGGACTCGCGTTGCTCGCTACCAACCGCACCGCGGAAGTATTTGTTAGTCACGATGTTGACTGCATTGACCGACCAGAAGTCGGGGAACTCCACGCCGCGCTGCTCGAAGTTCACCGTGCCGTCTCGCCAGTTGGTCATCACGACGTCCCGGCGCTGCCAGGTCACCTCATCGTAGGGATGCCGCCCCGCGGTGGTGTAGACCCGCTCCATCCGCAGCGCGCGCTGAGGTTGCGCGGCGGGCGAAGCTCCAGAGGCTCCCGCCTTGATGCCAGCCGGAGTCCCGACGGTCTCGGTCATCCCTCATCCCTCTCTATCACGGTGTGCGTACTTCCGGGTCCGGTCTCCGGCGTCCGGGAGCGGTCGGATCTCTCATCGTTCTTTCGTGAGCCGCTGCATCCCTCAGGCCATGTCGACGACTCCTCCCCACGATGCGGCTGGTGACCTGGGAGACCCCGCAGGTTACGGATCTCCTTCTCGAAGTCCTCGATGGAGGAAAACGACCGATACACGCTCGCGAAGCGCAGATAGGCCACCTCATCCAGTTCCCGCAGCGGGCCCAGGATGGTCAATCCGACCTCCTGACTGGGTACCTCGGCGCTGCCCGCCGACCGGATCACCTCTTCGACTCGGTGCGCCAGTTGCTGGAGCGCGTCCTCGTCCACCGGCCGTCCCTGGCATGCCCTGCGTACTCCGCGGACGATCTTGTCGCGACTGAACGGCTCAGTGACACCTGAACGCTTCACCACCGCCAGTACCAGTTCCTCCACGGTCGTGAACCGGCGACCGCACCCGGGGCAGGACCGGCGCCGACGGATCGCCTGGCCGTCCTCTACTTCGCGCGAGTCGACGACGCGCGAGTCTGAGTGCCGGCAGAACGGACAGCGCATACACCTCACCCCTCACCCGGCGTCACAGCGATGTGGGCCAAGACCGCGGAATGACCGGAGGGAGCCAGCCCAATCTGTAGCCAAACAACACCGCTGTAACTACTATATGTTGGGGTGGTCGCCATGTCGAGCCGCCACGGCGGGTAAGCCGGCTCCCGCCGGCTTACCGCGTGCAAGGCCGCTCCCTGGCGTGCCGCGCTACCGTCCGTGGGGCACCTGCAGTTGCTGGCCAGGAGCAACGGTGGAGCCCACGATGCCGTTCAACTGCCGGATCCGCTCCACCACCGCCCGCTGATCGGACTGCGGTGCGACCCGCCGTGCCACGTCCCAGACAGTCTCACCGGCGCCTACCCAGACCACTGCGGTCTCCGCCGGGATCCCTGGTTCTGTGCTCTGCGCTAAGCCCAGGCCGGCGACAGCGGCCAGAGTCACGGTGGCGGCCGCGACCAGGCTCGCACTCCGGCTGGACCGCAACGTTCGCGGACGCGCCGCCGTCGCCCGCGACTGCGCCGGACCTGCCACCTGTCGTTCTCCCACTGGAGGAGCGGTGGGCGGCACGGGCGCCGGAGGGACAGGACGCAGCCGCGTGGGCGCCACCGGCCGCAGTGGCATGGTGTCGTCGCTCGGTATGACCTGGGCCTTCTCCATGCGTGCCGTCGGTCTATCACCCAACTGTGCTGCTGCCACCATCGAAACTCCTCATCGCTACTAGCATCGAACGCGAGTTCGATCGAACTGCTGTGCGGTGTCTATCACGGCACCCCGACAGAACCAGTGACACCGCGGCGTGTTGTTCGAACAAATGTTTGATCTTTGGTGCGACGGTGGTTTAGCGTCAGCGTCGTGACGGACTCTAGGCAGTCCGGCTGCGTCGACGGCGGGCCGTGGTGGTCCGGCAGTGTCGAGAGCGGACCGCGTTCGGTCCGACGGCGTTAGTCCAACAGGGCCCCGAGGAGGAACGGTGGGACGGCAGCGAAGTGATGAGCCCGAGGGAGCAGGCTCCGAAGCACAGACGCGGGATCAAAGCGACGCCGCGCAGGTGCACGCCTTCCCCGATCTCGACGGCAGTACCGGCAATGATGGCCTCACGCCGCGTCAGCGACGGGTCCTCGAGGTGATCCGGGAATGGGTGCAGCGGTTCGGTTACCCGCCGAGTGTGCGCGAGATCGGCGAGGCGGTTGGGCTCACCTCCACCTCATCGGTCGCCCACCAGCTCCGCGTCCTCGAACGCAAGGGATACCTGCGCCGCGACCCCAACCGCCCGCGGGCGGTCGGTGTCCGACCTGCCGACAGCGCCCCGGCCACGAATGCTGCTGCTGTGTCAGACACCCCGAACGGGGAACCGACTCGACCCAGCCCCACTTACGTGCCCGTGGTC
>JALZCN010000583.1 GCA_030863045.1 Actinomycetota bacterium
CCTACGACCTGACCCAGGGGTTGGCTGCGGTGCCAGGCTTCGTATCCCGGCCGCCAGGTATTGAACGGTCGCCGCGGCCAGGCAGTGACGCTGTTGTGGTGGGGCGGACCTACGCGTTCTGAGTGCCCGGCTGCCATGAGGGACCGCCGATCGTGCGGTCAATGCGGCGCAGGGCCTCGCGCAGCAGCCCTAACGACGTGCCGTGGTTGAGCCGGACCCGCCCGTTGCCCTGCTCGGCGGGCAGAGCAAAGCGGTGGCCGGAACTCACTGCGAGGCGTCCCCGGTCGAGCAGCGCGGCGGCGGGGTCGTCACCCAGCCCGGTGCCCCGCAGATCCAACCAGGCCAGATAGCCGGCCTGCCCAGGATGTGCCAGCACTCCTGGAGTCCGCCCGACCCAGTCAGCGAGGTCGACACGGGTCCGGTCCAGGTGGATCCGCAGCCCGTCGAGCCAGCCGCCGTCGTCGGTCCAGGCAGCGATGCTGGCGGCTACCCCGGGTACCGACGCTCGTAGCCGCTCATACTCCGGCACCGCCGCGGCGACGTGCGCGGTCGCCGGCTGTGCCTGCAGCAGGGCGCACTTCAGGCCAGGCACGTTCCAGCCCTTGGAGACGCTCGTGACGGTCACCGTGTGCGTGGCGGCCCGGGGTCCACTCGCGGCGTATGGGGTGAAGCGTGCGTCGGTCGCCAGCAACGGGGCATGCACCTCGTCGGAGATCACATGAGCGCCCCACGTGTCGACGATCTCTGAGACGGCGGTCAGCTCATCCCGAGTGAGCACCCGGCCAGTGGGGTTGTGCGGGTGGCACAGCAGCACCGCACGAGCGCCATCACGCAACGCATCGTCGAGCCGCTGCAGATCCAGTGTCCAGCCCTGCGGCCGATCCAGCAGCGGCCAGGACAGCGCCACTCGGCCCAGCTGCTCGAGAAGCGCGAAGAACGGTGGGTATGCGGGGGTCAGCAGCACCACGCCGTCGCCCGGCTCGGTAAGTACCCGCAGGGCCGCCTCCACCCCCGCCATCACGTCGCCGACCGAGCAGGCCAACGCGGGGTCTGGCTGCCAGCCCTGGTAACGGGCGGACCAGTCGGCGAACGCCACGGCGAGCCCTCCTGGTTCGGGGTAACCCAGATCGTGCGCCTCGACCACTTTCCGGGCGGCCTCCTGCACCGAAGGCGCCAGCGGGAAGTCCATCTCCGCGACCCAAGCGGGGAGCACGTCAGGTGGGTAACGGGACCACTTCATCGTCCGGCGTGCTCGAAGCACCTCGAGGTCCAGTACGTCGAATCGCACCAGCACTACGTACCCGGGCCAGGGAGTGGGCACTACTCCAGGCGGGAAATTCGGTTGCCGGTCCCACGGGTACCGGCGAGGCTGCATCAGCGCGACTAACCGGAGGAGGTGGGTGGGCATGGCTATCCGTGGGTTGCCGCTGGTCTTGACTCCGTTGTCCCACAATCCTGCGCCCGACCACCTCCCGGCCGGCTGAACTGCTCCGGGGGTGGCGTCACCCCAAGGAGATCCTCCCGTGCCACAGCACGACCGGTTGCCCGTGCGACGTAGCCGATTCAATGACACCTCGACCCGCCGGCGCCGGCGGCATTTCGACGATGACGACGAACTTGCCGCGCGCCGGCACACCCCCGACGCCGCATCACCCGATGACAGCCCAAATGACGGTGACCGGTGGTCCACCTGGGACGGCGGTCAGCACGGTCCCACCCCCCACCCCGACTGGGTTGTCACCGAGTTGGCCGCGGTGGACACCGAACTCGGCGTGCTCAAGACCGGCAAGGAAGCCGACGTGCACCTGGTGCAGCGTGCCGTGCCCGGCACATCCCGGGGCTGCCTGCTCGCCGCCAAGCGCTACCGCACTGCCGAGCACCGGATGTTCCACCGTGACGCCGCTTACCTCGAGGGTCGGCGGGTGCGCCGCTCCCGGGAAACCAGGGCGATGGCCCGGCGCACCGCCTTCGGCCGTGACCTGCTGGCGGGGCAGTGGGCGGCAGCAGAGTTCACCGCACTGTGCCGGCTCTGGCGTCTCGGCGCCCCGGTGCCCTACCCCGTGCAGCTACAGGGCACTGAGCTGCTGCTGGAGTACCTCGACGAAGAGGACGGGCAAGCTGCGCCGCGGCTGGCCCAGCTGCGTCCCGAGCCCGCGACGTTGCGCGCGCTGTGGGACCAGCTCATCAGCGCACTGCTTGTGCTCACCGGCGAGGGCCTCGCGCACGGCGATCTATCCCCGTTCAACCTGCTGGTGCACCGCCGGCGGCTGGTCCTCATCGACCTGCCGCAGGTGGTTGACATCGTCGCCAACCCGCAGGGACCGGAGTTCCTGGCCCGGGATGTGCGGATCGTGACCGACTGGTTCACCGCCCACGGGCTACCCCGCCGGATCGCCGACGACGGAAGGACTCGGGTTTTGTCACGATCACCGTTTCGGCAGCAATAACCGCACTCAGCGCGGCTGTCGCTGTCGAATGGCGATCACGGCACTGCGCCGCGCCGGCGCGCAGCCACGTAGTCGACTGGTCACCACATCACCCTTACCGGCCTCCGAGTGCCACCACGGGCCCGATGACCACGATGGCGGGCGGGCGGATCCCCACGGCAGCGACCTCTGCGGCGGCCCGCCCCAGCGTGGAACGCACCGTTTGCTGGCTGCGCAGGGTGCCGTTGGCGATCACGGCGACCGGCGTGTCCGGGGACCGACCATGGGTGATCAAGGTGTCGGCGAACACACCGATCCGTTCAACGGCCATGAGCAGGACCAACGTGCCGCGCAGCCGCCCCAGCGCAGG
>JALZCN010000584.1 GCA_030863045.1 Actinomycetota bacterium
CGGACAAGCCGGCGGCCTCGGTACCGTCCTCATCGGAGTAACCGAATACCCCCACCGCGTCCAACCGTGCGTCGAGGAGAAACCGCTCCAACTCCGCGATGTCCGCTTCGGTTTCCCCGGGGAAACCGACGATCACGTTGCTCCGCACCCCTGCTCTTGACGCGTGTCGCCGGATCTGGCCGAGCAGGGCCAGGAAGGGTTCCCGCGAACCGAACCGGCGCATCCGGCGCAGTACCGGCTGGCTGGCGTGCTGAAAGGACAGGTCGAAGTAGCGGGCCACCCCTGGGGTGCCGGTGATCGCGGTCACCAGCGCGGGGCGAGTCTCGGCCGGCTGGAGGTAGGACACCCGGATGCGCAAGATTCCCGGAACGGCCGCCAACCTGCGGAGCAGCTCCTCCAGGGCGCCGGGGTGGCCCATGTCCTTGCCGTAGGACGTGGAGTTCTCGCTGACCAGCACCAGCTCCCGAACCCCGGTCTCAGCCAGCCACGCCGCCTCGGCCAGCACCTCGTCGATCCCACGGGACACGAACGCACCACGGAAGGACGGGATGGCGCAGAACGCGCAACGCCGGTCGCATCCTGAAGCGATCTTCAGTGGGGCGACCGGGGAGTCGTCCAGCCGCCGGCGCGGTACTCGGGGGCCCCAGCCGTGCCCGGGCAGCGCGGGACCGGCCGTCAGTGCGGCGGGCCGGGATGCCGGGGTGATCGGCAGCAGGGTGCGGCGGTCCATCGGTTGGTGCGCAGGCACCGCCCGGCCGGCGAGCACGTCGCGCAGCCGCTCGCCCAACTCGGGGTAGGCGTCGAAACCCAGTACCGCGTCGGCCTCCGGCAGGCTCTGCGCCAATTCGGTGCCGTAGCGCTCGGCCAGGCAACCGACTGCAACGACCTTGGCACCGGTGTCCGCAGCAGCCAGTAGGGTGTCGATCGAATCCTTCTTGGCAGCAGCAACGAAACCGCAGGTGTTGACCACCACCACGTCGGCCGCGCCGCCGTCGGGGTCGACCAGCTCCCAGCCGTCCTCGGTCAGCCGGCCGGCCAGCTCCTCGGAGTCGACGTCGTTGCGCGCGCAGCCCAGCGTGACCAGCGCAGCGCGGGGAGATGGCGGTGGGGTGGGCACGGGCTCAGGGTAACCGGCCGCCGTCCGTGATCAGGCCCACCAGGTTCCAGACCCTGCTGGACGGATCGCCCCCGGCGACACCCAGTCGGATCGAGCACTCGGCACCGCGCAGCGCACCCTGACGTTTGCCTACTCTGCAGCAAATCGACAGACCAATTTCCAGTACTCCAGATCACTGGCCGGCGCAGGGTAGTTCAGGTATCGCGGCAAGCACAATCAGATCGGGCCGCTGCCGTAACTAAGAGCTGTCAAGGTTCCGGTGACCCGATCGCGCGCATTACGAGATACACGCGCAAAGGTTCGCTGGTGATCCGCCCGCCATCACCCACGACAGCGCCCTGGAGTTCCCGACAGACAGCAGAGCTGTCAGAAGCCCACTAAGCAGGGTGTGTCAATCACCGATAGGTTCTCGTGCGTGCCTCCTCCGATCACTGTGCGTCGGGCGAAGGTCGGAGACGTCCGGAAGATCAAGGAGCTGGTTGACTGCTACGCCGGTGTCGTACTGCTGATCAAACAGCTGGTGACGCTCTACGAGGACATTCAGGAGTTCTGGGTGGCCGAACGGCAGGGCCTACTGGTGGGCTGCGGCGCGCTGCACGTGCTCTGGGAGGACCTGGGCGAAATTCGCACCCTGGCGGTACACCCGGACGCCGTAGGTCAGGGTGTAGGACACGCTGTCGTTGAACGTTTGATCGAACAGGGGCGTGCGCTGGGGTTGCGCCGGCTGTTTGTACTGACCTTCGAGGAGCGCTTCTTCGCCCGGTACGGGTTCCGCACCATCGAGGGCACCCCGGTGACCGCAGAGGTTTACGACGAAATGCGCCGCTCGCACGACGAGGGCGTCGCGGAGTTCCTCGACCTGCCCTACGTCAAGCCCAACACCCTGGGCAACACTCGCATGCTGCTTGAGCTGTAGAAAGCAGGCACCCCAGCCTCATGATCATTCTTTGTGCGCCGTGTGCCACCACAAATGTCGTCAGTCCGCATCTTGGGCTGCGGGACCGCCGCCGCGGATCGAGTACAGCAGACCGTCGAGCTCCTCAGGCTTGATCAGCACGTCACGGGCCTTGGATCCCTCTGACGGGCCAACCACGCCGCGGCTCTCCAGCAGGTCCATCAGCCGGCCCGCCTTGGCGAAGCCGACTCGCAGCTTGCGCTGCAGCATCGATGTTGACCCGAACTGTGAGGTCACCACGAGCTCGGCGGCCTGCAGTAGCACATCGAGATCGTCGCCGATGTCCGGATCGATTTCCTTCTGCTCACCCGGCTTTGCCGCCGTAACCCCGTCGGTGTATTCCGGGACAGCCTGTTCCTTGGCGTAGGTGACGATCTTGGCGATCTCCGCGTCCGCGACGTAGGCCCCCTGGATGCGAACCGGCTTGGACGCACCCATCGGCAGGTAGAGCCCATCGCCCATGCCGATCAGCTTTTCCGCGCCGGGTTGGTCCAGGATCACCCGGCTGTCGGTCAGCGAAGAGGTGGCGAAGGCCAGCCGGGACGGCACGTTGGTCTTGATCAGCCCCGTGACCACGTCCACGCTGGGGCGCTGGGTGGCCAGCACGAGATGGATCCCGGCCGCCCGGGCCTTCTGGGTGATGCGGACGACGGCGTCCTCGACATCGCGCGGAGCGGTCATCATCAGATCGGCCAGCTCGTCGACGATCGCCATGATGTACGGGTAGGGGCGGTAGTCCCGTTGCGAGCCCGGCGGCGCCACGATCTCGCCACTGCGCACTTTGCTGTTGAAGTCGTCGACGTGGCGCACCCGGGCGGCTTGCATGTCTTGGTAGCGCTGCTCCATCTCCTCCACCAGCCAGGCCAGCGCCGCAGCGGCCTTCTTCGGCTGGGTGATGATGGGGGTTATCAGGTGCGGGATGCCCTCGTAGGGGGTGAGCTCCACCATCTTCGGGTCAATGAGGATCATCCTGACCTCATCGGGGGTGGCTCGAGCGAGTAACGAGACAAGCATCGAATTCACGAAGCTCGACTTGCCCGAACCGGTGGAGCCGGCCACCAGCAGGTGCGGCATCTTGGTCAGGTTCGCGGTGACGAAGTGACCCTCGATGTCCTTGCCCAGCCCGATCACCATGGGGTGCTGGTCGCGACGCGACATCGGCGAGCGCAGCACGTCGCCGAGCCGGACCATCTCCCGGTCGCTGTTGGGCACCTCTATTCCCACCGCGGACTTGCCCGGGATCGGGGCCAGCAACCGCACGTTGTCGGTGGCCACCGCGTAGGCGATATTGCGGGTCAGCTGAGTGATCTTCTCTACCTTGACTCCAGGCCCTACCTCAACCTCGTAGCGCGTCACGGTCGGACCGCGGGCGAACCCCGTCACCTGCGCGTCCACCGAGAACTGCTCGAGCACCCCGTCGATTGCCTCGATCATCGCGTCGTTGGCCTGGCTACGCGCTTTGGGCGGGTCCCCCTTGGCCAGCAGGTCCGATGGCGGCAGTTGGTAGTCACCCTCGACCACCCGGTGCATGGCCATCGCGGAGTTGGACAAGCTGCGCCTGTCTTGAGCCGGCACCTCTACCGGCCCCGCTAGAGACCCTGCGGCAGGGTTCGACTGCGCCGTGGGCTGGGCGGGCACCTCGACGGCAGCAGGCTCCTCGGTGTCGGCCTCGGCCGCCTGCGCGGCTTGCCGGCGCCGGGATGGCCGGCGCAGCCGGGTGG
>JALZCN010000598.1 GCA_030863045.1 Actinomycetota bacterium
CCTGGCCGACCGGTACGAGGGGACCGGTACCTCGCTGTCGCTGCCGTCCACTCGGGTGGACGCGTTCAACGTCGACCTCGCGAACGAGCTGTCCCGCAACGGGCGCCGCTCGGGTTTGACCTTCGCCCCGGAGGGCGGGTCCGAGCGGATCCGCCGCGTGATCAACAAGATGGTGTCCGAGGAGGACCTCATCCGCACCGTCTCCACCGCATTCGGGGCGGGCTGGCGGCAGGTGAAGTTGTACTTCATGTGTGGCCTGCCCACGGAGACCGACGACGACGTGGTGCAGATCGCCCATATGGCACACCGGGTGATCCGCGCTGGGCGGCAAGCCAGTGGAAGCAAGGACATCCGGTGCACGATCTCGATCGGCGCCTTCGTGCCCAAGCCGCACACCCCTTTCCAATGGGCTGCCCAGGAGCATCCAGAGGTGATCGACCAGCGGTTACGAAAGCTCCGTGCCGAGATCAACAGTGACCGGAGGATCGGCCGCAACATCGGCATGCGCTACCACGACGGGAAACCGGCGTTGATCGAGGGGCTGTTGTCCCGCGGGGACCGGCGGGTCGGCCGGGTGATCGAGCGTGTGTGGCGCGATGGCGGCCGGTTCGACGGCTGGAGCGAGCACTTCCGCTATGACCGGTGGGTCGAGGCGTGCGCGGCTGAGCTGGCGCCCTTGGGCGTGTCGTTAGAGTGGAACACCATCCGCGAGCGCGAGCGTGAGGAGATCCTGCCCTGGGATCATCTGGACTCCGGGCTGGACAAGGATTGGCTCTGGGACGACTGGCAGGACGCGCTGGCGGGTGGTGAGCAGGATGACTGCCGGTGGACCCCGTGCTTTGATTGCGGGGTCTGCCCGTCGATGGGCACCGACATCCAGGTCGGCCCCAGCGGTCGGCAGCTGCTACCGATAAGTCCGGTCGGTCCGGGCGTCGATCGCTGAGCCGGACGGCGGCGCGGTCACGGCCATCAGCGCGTCCACCAGGCCATGGCCGGAGAATCCGTTGTAGGTGTCGCCGGCGCACGTGCTGCCTGACCGCAATGGACACGGTAGCGGGCTGGCGTGTTGAGCCAGCAAACTAGCCAGCTGCTTGGGGTCGCTGCCGGGCCACGCAGACGCCAGGAGCGCCGCCACCCCGGAGACGTGCGGGGCCGCCATGGACGTGCCGCACGCGTAGCCGTACCCGCCGGGGACGGTGGACAGCACGCACCCGCTGGAGCTGACCCCCGACGGCTGCGCCCAGTCCCCGCCGGGGGCCGTCACCGTCACCACCCCCTGCCCGTATGAGCTGTACTCCGACTTGACGCGTTGTGCGCCGACGGCGGATACGGCGACCACGCCGGGCAGCTGCGCGGGCAACACGACGCAGTGCTGGTCCACCGGGCGTGGCCGCGGGTCCGGTACGTTGTTGGGACTGTGCGGGTCATGGCTGGGGTTGGCCAGGTCCATCCGGTCGTTGCCGACGGCGGCGATGCTGAGCACTCCGTGGACCGTGGCGTATTCCACCGCTCGCCGGACGGCCTCGTGGGCCACCGCCTGCCCCGGAATGTCCGAGCACGTCAGCAGCCATGGGTCCAGGAGGTAGCTGCTGTTGGCGATGTGCATGCGCTGCCGGGCGGCCCACATGAAGCCACAGACCGCGTACTCGGGGTAGATGAAGCCGTCGTCGTCCACGACCTTCACCGATGCCAACCGGACCCCGGGAGCCACCCCGGCGATACCGCGCCCGTCGTTGGCCGCGGCGATCGTTCCGGCCACGTGGGTGCCGTGCGTGGAAGAGCTCGGGCTCCATGAGACCGGCGCCTGCTCGGGGCTGCCGGACAGGCAGCCCGCTGACCGGCTCGGGTCGACAGCGGCGGCCAGATCCGGGTGCGTCGCGTCCACCCCTGAGTCCAGCACCCCCACCAGCACTTCTGACCGACCCGGATTGATCGTCCTGGCCTGCGGCGCGTGGATCAGCTCCATGTCCCATTGTTCGGCCGAGCGGTCGACGCTCAGCGCCTGCGCCGCCCCAGGTAACTGGGCGGCCGTGAGCGGGACTGCCGGACTCGCCAGCGTGGTGGCCCGCTGCGGGGAAGCACCCGCTTCGGCCTGCGCGCTGTAGGCGCGGTCTGCGCCGAACCGGGCGACGAAGGTGGGGTCCGTCGAGGTGACGACCCCCACCCCGATCTGCGAGTAGTAGATCGTGCTGGTTCCGCAGGCGGCCTGGACCGCGTGCGCCGCCTGATACTCGGGTGTCTCCGCCTCGAAGAGCACGACATAACGCATCAGGATGCCGCTCGTGAGGCAGTGGTTCATATGGCCTGCCACGGGGGATGGCGGACCGGCCAAGGCCAGCACCGCTGCAATAGCAGCGGCAAGCCGCAGGAGACGGAGCAAGACCCGAGGCCTCCGGGTGGACGGGGCGTGCGCCCGCGGGAAGGTCGCCGTGACCTTAGTGAGCCGCCCAGCGGTGCCCCGCACAGGGGTGGTGAGTGGCATTAGGTGCTAGAACACTGTTACGCACTCACGAGAGGTCTCGATGCGAGCCAATCCCTCTGCTGCGCCGGTCTGGAAAGTGCGGTTGCGCTACGCAAAGCGTGGCAAGCTGCGCTTCACCTCGCACCGTGACGTGGCCAGAGCCTTCGAGCGGGCGTTGCGGCGAGCAGATCTGCCGACGGCGTACTCGCAAGGGTTCAACCCACATCCGAAGATCTCCTGGGTGGGTGCGGCGCCTACCGGGGTGGCCAGCGAGGCGGAATACGCCGAGATCCAGTTTGTCGAACACGTCGATCCCGGGGTGGTCTGCTCCGAGCTCGACGCGGCCCTGCCCGACGGGCTGGTCGTGCTCGAAGGCGTGCTGGCCGGTCCCGGTGGGCTGGCCGAGCGGATCGAGGTCAGTTCCTGGCGCATCGAGGTCCGTGGCGTGAGTGACGAGCAGCTGCGGCAGGCTGTCCGCGCGCTGCTCGCCGCCCCAGAACTCATGGTTGAACGTGTCACCAAGGACGGCCGGCGAATGGTCGATGTACGGGCGGCGATCGTCACACTGGAGGTCGAGGATTGCCCCATGGTGCCGCCTGTGCCCAATCAGTTCAGCCGGTGTGGGATACTCATGGCGGTCGTGCGACAGGTCAGCCCTGCAGTACGACCCGACGATGTGCTGAGCGCGCTCGGCGCCGTCGCCGGACTCCCGTCGTCGGTGCTCGTGAAAGCGATCCGGATGGCGCAAGGTCGGCTCGACGACGACGGGGGTCTCGTCGATCCGCTCGCCCCGGAGCGGGCGAGTCCGGTCATGGGCCGGGTCAGCACAATGTCGCGGGACACACCGGTTGACCGCTCCGGACCGCGGAGCTGCCGGTGGTAGACAGGATTGCTGTCGCCGAGTTCGGCGGCGGATGACGCACAGGGCTCCTGCGCGGCCGCGTCCCGACGGGACGCGCCCGGGGGCTGGAGGAGTTGAATGGCGAACACGACGACGCCCGCCGGAGGCATCGGCGGGGGAACAGACGCATCCGCGACCACCCGGTCTGACGGCACCGGTCTCGCATCCTCGCTGCCACCCAAATTGCGTGTGCACGCTTTGGCCAAGCTCCTGTCGGTCAACAGCAAGGATGTGATGGCGGCCCTGACTGAGCTCGGCGTCACGGTCCGCAGCGCGCAGTCCAGTATCGATCGCGAGATGGCATTGCGTGCGCTTGAGCTCCTGCTGCCGGATCCGGGGCCGGAGCCAACGGAGATCGACGAGGTGGCGCAGCGCAGCGCGCCTGAAATCCCCTTGCTGCCGGTGTTCAACTCGGCAGCACCCCCGCCGGCGTTCAACGTGGCGGCACCGATTTTCCTCCCGCCGGCCCCGCCCCCGGCGGTAGCCCCCGAGTTCGGCGTGGACAAGGAAGACGAGGATGAGCTGGATCCAGAAGACGTCGGTCCGGAAGAGCTAGGCCCGGGGGACGGCGACACAGACGAGGAGATCGACGGCACCAGCCGGCGTCGACGCCGACGAGGCCGCCGCGGCCGTGGCCGGGGTAAAGCCGGCGGGGACGCCGACGAGGGCTCGACCGAGCACGGCGACAGCAGCGAAATCGACGATGGAGAATCCTCGGATGACGCGACCGAAGATCGCGTGACCCCGGAGTCCGGTGAGAGCGTAGCTCGGCGCCGCCGACGCCGTAGACGCCGCCGGGACGGCAGTGACGATGACCCCGTCGTCAGCGAGGACGATCCACCGGACACCGTCGTACATGTCCGGGACAGCAAGGCCCAGCCGCTGGCTGAGGACGAGGTGCAAGCCATCCGCGGCTCCACCCGTCTGGAGGCCAAGAGGCAGCGCCGGCGCGACGGCCGGGAGGCTGGCCGGCGGCGGGTATCGATTCTGTCCGAATCGGAGTTTCTCGCCCGGCGCGAGGCCGTCGAGCGCACGATGGTCGTGCGTGAGGGCCCCGAACGCATCCAGATAGCCGTGCTTGAAGATGACATCCTGGTTGAGCACTTCGTCACCACGTCAGGCTCGGGATCACTGGTCGGCAATGTCTATCTCGGCAGGGTGCAGAACGTGTTGCCCTCGATGGAGGCCGCGTTCGTGGACATTGGGCGGGGCCGCAATGCCGTGCTTTATGCCGGTGAAGTGGACTGGGATGCTGCCGGCCTCGAAGGGAAGGCACGTCGCATCGAGCAGGCGCTGGCCAGCGGCGACAGCGTGCTCGTGCAGGTGACGAAGGACCCGGTGGGCCACAAGGGCGCCCGGCTGACTACGCAGATCAGCTTGCCCGGCCGGTTCCTAGTCTATGTACCGGGCGGTCGGGCCACCGGGATCAGCCGCAAGCTGCCCGACACCGAGCGCAAACGCCTCAAGGAGGTGCTCAAGCGTATCGTCCCCGAGGATGCCGGTGTGATCATCCGGACCGCGTCCGAAGGGGTCAGTGAGGAAGAGCTGGCCCGCGACGTCCGCCGCTTGCAGGCTCAATGGGAGGTCATCCAGAACAAGTCAGGCGCCTCCGCGTCCGGTTCTGGGGGCGCGGTCACCGCACCAGAGCTGCTCTATGAAGAGCCCGACTTGTTGGTGAAGGTAGTGCGGGACCTGTTCACCGAGGACTTCCGCGAACTGGTTGTCCAGGGCGACGACGCGTGGGACACCGTGGAGGGTTACGTCAAGCACGTTGCCCCGGACCTGATGCCCAGGGTGCGCAGGTATACCGGCGTGGAGGACGTGTTCGCCGAGTTCCGGATCGACGAGCAGATCACCAAGGCGTTGGACCGCAAGGTCTGGTTACCTTCCGGAGGTTATCTGATCATCGACCGCACCGAGGCGATGACGGTGATCGACGTCAACACTGGCAAGTTCACCGGCGCAGGTGGCAACCTCGAAGAAACCGTCACCCGCAATAATCTCGAGGCCGCCGAGGAGATCATCCGGCAGCTCCGACTGAGGGACATCGGCGGCATCATCGTGATCGACTTCATCGATATGGTGCTGGAGTCGAACCGGGATCTGGTACTGCGCCGGCTGACCGAATGCCTGGGCCGGGACCGCACCCGGCACCAGGTCGCCGAGGTCACCTCGCTCGGGTTGGTTCAGATGACCCGCAAGAAGGTCGGCACGGGACTGCTGGAGGCGTATTCCAGCAACTGCGAGCATTGCAAGGGTCGCGGCGTGCTGGTGTCCGCGGAGCCGGTGAACGTCCGAAGTCAGGCAGGCCCCGCCCCGTCGGCGTCGCTGTCCGGGTCCAGGGACTCCGGAAATCTGAACGGTCGTCGATCGCGGTCCCGCGGGCGTGCGCAGGGGGCCACCTCCACCGCGTCGGAGCAGGCGATCGTGCAGGCCGACTCCGTTGTGGAGGCTGCACCGCCTGCACCGGCGGATGAATCGCAGCCCACGCCGGTGCCGGATTCCGTGGCATCCGGTGCTGCCGCCACCGCGGAGCAACAGCCGTCAGTGGTTCCCGACGTGCCGAGCGTGCCTGCACAGCCTGCGACCCGCAC
>JALZCN010000238.1 GCA_030863045.1 Actinomycetota bacterium
ACCGGAGGCCACCCCAAGGCTGAACGGCTCCTGGATCCGACCGGAGCGCGGCGGAAGCGGGGATGAGGCCGCCCACGCCACCGGTTCGCCGAGCAGCGAGGCGCCCAGCACCCCTGCAGTTCCGGCGAGCACTCCTCGGCGGGACACAACCGTGGCGTCGGGGACGAGCCGGTGTCGTGTGGTCAGACATTCCTTCTCCTTCGGGTGCAAAGGACGTAACGCCACTGCGTCATACCGGGATGACATCAAACACGAAAGACTGACCATGCGATGTCTTGACGCGCCTACCGCAGACAAGCCCCCTGCGCCTGCGTGCGGGCGACTATCTCCTGCCCCACCCGGCTGCGGGGTAACCCGGCACCGGCCCGTCGTCGGGCACAGGTCCGGCCATGTCGACCTGCTCGGGCAGCAGCGCGGAGATCGCGACATCGTGGATAGCCGTATCCGGGGATGCGGCGTGTACCGCGCGTACGCCCGGGTGTGCCGCCACGGCCCGCAGCGCCTCGCCGTCGCCGAGTACCAGCAACGCCAGCACACACGCGCAGCCGTCGCGCAGCTGCGCGGTCTCCGCAGCGGCCACAGCCGCGAGCCGTCCGGGCGGCACTTGCCGGTACGTGGCGGCGAGGCGGTCCTGCGCCGCGGACTTCATCGCCCGGACCAGCTGCACCTCGGTGAGCTCCGTTCCCGTCCGCTGGCCTGGCAGATCACGGGTGATCAACGCCGTCTGCACCCGCGGCAGTGGAACGCGCAGTACCACCCGGGACAGCCGAACACCCTGTGCCAGTTGCGCTGCCGGCTTCGAGGCGAGGTAACTGTCCAGCTGCACCAGCGCCCACACCGGCCCAGCGTTCCCCTCGGGCAGTGACGCATAGGCCCGCCGCAGGTAGTCCGCCACCGGTTCGCCGGCTTCGGGGCCGAGCCGCTGCACACCCGTTGGCAACGGCCCGGTCGCAGCCGGCTCGCCACGCTTCCCGGCCATGACGACCGTCACGCCAAACACCACGAGGAGCACTGCCAGCACCCCCCAGCGGGCCCGCGGTGACATCGGCTACGCCTGCGCGGCCAGCACGTCCAGCGCGCCGCGCAGGTCGTCGGGGTCCGGGCTGAGGAACTCCATCCAACGGTCGTCAGCGGGGTGGGCGAAACCCAACCGTGCGGCGTGCAGCCACTGCCTGTCCAACCCGAGCCGGTGCGCCAACGCGGGGTCTGCGCCGTAGGCGAGGTCACCGCAAATCGGGTGCCGCAGTGCGGCGAAGTGCACCCGGATCTGGTGGGTACGACCGGTCTCCAAGGTCACTTCACACAGCGACGCGGCCGGGAACGCCTCGATCACCTCGTAGTGGGTCACCGACGGCTTGCCACCGGCCACCACCGCGAAACGCCAGTCGTGCTTGGGATGCCGGTCGATAGGGGCGTCGATGGTGCCTCGGGTGGGATCCGGATGGCCCTGCACCAACGCCCGGTAATGCTTGGCCACGGTGCGATCCCGGAACGCCCGTTTCAGCGCCGTGTAGCCGCGTTCCGACCTGGCCACCACCATCAGACCGCTGGTACCCACGTCCAGCCGGTGCACCACACCCTGGCGCTCGGCCGCGCCCGAGGTGGCCACCTGGATTCCGACCGCAGCGAGGCCTCCGAGCACGGTGGGACCGTCCCAGCCTGGGCTGGCGTGCGCGGCAACCCCGACCGGCTTGTCCACCACCACCAAGTCGGCGTCGTCGTGCAGGATACGCAGTCCCGCCACCGGCTCGACCCGTGTTGTGACCGTCCGCTGGGGATCGGGCAGGGTTACCTCCAGCCAACTGCCGGCGGCCAGGCGGTCGGACTTGCCGGCTGGACTGCCGTCGACCAGCACCGCCCCGGCCTCGGTCAGCCCAGCCGCCGCTGTGCGGGACAGGCCCAGCAGGCGCGCCAACCCGGCATCCACCCGCATCCCGTCGAGACCCTCGGGCACCGGCAACGTTCGGACGTCACTCATGGCGTCGATCATCCAGGTCCGCGGGCTCACCGACCGCCCGACCGTCGTGGGCCGCGGCTTCCGTCGAATTCCCGACCGGCGGCGGCGAGCAGTACCAGTACCACACCACCACACACGATCGCCGAGTCCGCCAGGTTGAACACCGGCCACACGCTGCCGTCCGGCGCCAGCAGCGACAGGAAGTCCACGACGTGCCCGCGCAACGGACCAGGCGCGCGCAGCAACCGATCCGCCAGATTGCCCAGCGCGCCACCGAGGATCAGCCCTAACCCGACGGCCCAACCGGTGCTACGCAGCCGGGGCGCCAGCCGGACGATCGCCGCTACGACGACCACGGCGATCAGCGACAGCAGCCAGGTCAGCCCGGTCGCCATCGAGAACGCCGCACCCGGGTTGCGGTAGACGACCAGGTACAGCCCGCCACCCAGCAACTCCACCGGTGGACGACCCTCCAGAGCTGCCACCACCACGATCTTGCTAACCAGGTCCAGCAGTAACGTGATCGTGGCGGTGGCGGCCAGCAGACCGGTTCGGCGGCGTGCCCGCAGCGCCTGGGGAATGTCCTGGTCACCGGTGGCCGCTCCCTCGGCGTGCTGCGATGGGTTCATGGCGCCATTCAATCACCGTGACCATTCCCGGTCCGGTCCTCAGGCGCCGGTTTCCCCCCGCCATCGGGCCAACCGGCCGGCCCGGTGCACTGCCCGAATCCGCTGCTCAGCCCTGTCCCGGCTGTCGGCCGTGGTGAAGACCAGCAGTTGGTCGCCTTCTTCCAGACGGGTGCCCGGCTGTGGGTTGAACCCCTTGCCGTCGCGCACGACCAGGTTGACCATCGCCCCGGTCGGCAGCCGCAGCTCCGAGAGGTAGACGCCGTGCAGCCGGGAGGGCCGCGGCACCCGAACCTGCAACAGATCGGCGCCCATCTCGTCCAGCGGAGCGTAGTCGACTTGGATCTCTGTGCCTTGCTCCGGGCGAGCCAGTCGCAGCCATCGCACGGTCAGCCGCAGCGTGACGCCCTGTACCACGGTGAGCAGCACGACCAACACGAAGACCACGTCCACCAGCAGCTGCGCGCCCGGAAAATCCATGGTGAGAGCGATCAACGCCAGCACGATGGGCACCGCGCCGCGCAGACCCGACCAGGCCAAGAAGGCCTGGTCTCGCCAGGGCGCCCGGAACGGTGCCAGGGCGAGCGCCACCGACAACGGGCGCGCCAGCAGGATTAACACCGCCCCGGCGACCAGGGCTGGGATCAGCACACCGGGCAGGCGGGTCGGCGAGGCGTAAAGTCCCAGCAGCACGAACAGGCCGATCTGGGCGAGCCAGCCGAGGCCCTCAGCGAACGACTGGCTGTCACCACGGTGCGGCAGCCGCGCGTTGCCTAAGACCAGCCCAGCAAGGTAGGTCGCCAGGAATCCCGAGGCGTGCAGAACCTGCCCGGCAGCGAAGGCGAGCACGCAGACCGCGATGGTCGCCAGCGGGTAAAGACCGGTCGCGGGCAGCGCCGCCCGGCGCAGCGCCCACGCCCCCCCGAACCCCAAAGC
>JALZCN010000616.1 GCA_030863045.1 Actinomycetota bacterium
CCTACGACAGTGGCGTAGTGGCCTCCGAGGTGATGGCACAGGTGACCCGGACCCACCCAGAGCTGGTCATTGACGGCAGCCTGTGGCCCAGTCCGAACTACACCGATCCGGCGGTGTTCAACGCCGAGTGCGATAGGTCGCCCCTGCCTGAGCCGCCCTCTTCGGCCCTGCGGCTGGCCTTTGACTGCGTGGGCCAGCTAGCCACCTTGCGCGCGTTCATGACGTCCTATGCCACCTGGGCGGGTGCGGCTCCGCAGTCCGTTGAGCAGTTTGTACAGGCCGTGGACGAGGTCGCGACCAACGCCATCGAACACGGCGGTGAGTCAGGCGTATTGCGGATCTGGACTGGCCAGCAGATGATCTCGTGCGAGGTTCGCGACACCGGTGTGGGACTGCACGACCCGTTGGCCGGGCACCTGCCCCCTCCCCCCGGGCGGGCAGACCTACGCGGGCTGTGGTTGGCCCGCCAGTTCTGCGACCTCGTCGAAGTGCGCAGCGACCCTGCGGGTACGACCGTACGGTTGCATCTGGCCCTGCCATGAACGCGCCAGGTACGAGGTTGACAGGTCGACCGTCGGGGGATTTCAGTGATTCAGGAAGGGGCGTGCGGTGCAGGCTGGCGCGTTGGACGGCGTCGACCCTGACCAGCGTGGGGAGTGGTCGGCGCATCAGGCGCTGCTGTACGGGTCGGAAGAGGAGTTCCTGGCGGGCACTGTCCCGTTCATTCAGGATGGCCTGGAGTGCGGTGACCCGATCCGGATCGCGACCACTGATCGGAGTACTGCCTGGCTACGGGCGGCTCTAGGGGTCGATTCCCAGCATGTGACCTTTTGCGAGAGCCGCCAGTGGTACGGACATCCGGTGCGGGCGCTGGCGGCCCTGCATCGCACCGTGCAGGCGGCGGCGCAGGCCGGCCAGCGGCTGCGAATGATCGGAGAGCCGTTGTGGACTGCCCGCACCGCGCCGGAGAGCAAGGAGTGGGCTCGGCACGAGTCGCTGGTCAACGCCGCATTCGCCGTGGCCGACGCCGCGCTCCTGTGCACCTATGATATCCGCGTTGTTGATGCTGATGCCGTCGCCAACGTGGGCCGGACCCATCCCAAGCTGGTGGTCAACGGTAGTCTCCGGCCCAGCCCGAACTACACCGACCCGGCGGCGTTCAACGCTGAATGCAACCGGCCGCCTCTTCCCGAACTGCCGCCCCCGGCTCTATGGCTGAGATTTCACCGATTGGA
The DNA here is from genome assembly GCA_030863045.1 of Actinomycetota bacterium. Classification (GTDB taxonomy): domain Bacteria; phylum Actinomycetota; class Actinomycetes; order Mycobacteriales; family Pseudonocardiaceae. The sequence goes on from JALZCN010000616.1 coordinate 1,236, forward strand.
ACAACTGGCCACATTGCGTGACTTCGTTACCGCCCATGCCCTCCAGGCTGGGGCGGCCGCGCACATCGTTGAGCAATTTGTGCATGCGGTCGACGAGGTCGCGACCAACGCGATCGAGCACGGTGGCGAGTCGGGTGTGCTCCAGATCTGGATCGACCGGCACACGATGTTATGCGAGGTCAGCGACACCGGCGCGGGACTGCGCGATCCCTTGGTCGGGCACCTGCCACCCGGCGTCGCTGGGCGCAGACATGGGCTGTGGCTGGCTCGCCAGTTCAGCGACCTGGTCGAATTACACAGTGACGCAGCGGGCACGACGGTACGGCTACATCTGGCCCTGCCGTGACGCGGGAATCAGGAAACGTCGTGCAGCGCCTCTGACACACTGTCGGCGAAGGTGAAATGCTCATGCAGTCCGGTGGCGGCCAGTACCCGGTTGGCGTTCGGTGAGTTGCACACCAATCGCAGCTCGCGGTCCTGTTGGATAGCGGGTTCGTTGGCCTCAAACAGGACGCGAAGCCCGCCGGAGGTCAGCAAACGAACCCCATCAAGATTCACGACCAGGACCCTGGCAACCGCCAGCTGTGCCGTCAGAACGGCACCAAGTTCCGGCGCAGTGAGCGCGTCCACCTCACCGGTCACCGTGACGACGCATGCATCCGGACCGTGACCGGCCACCTGTAGGCCGACGATGTCTGCCGGAAAGGCGCTGTTCATACCCGCACGATATAATGCGAGTCACAGCAAAGCACTGATGGACGCCACGCGGCCGTGGTCAGCGTCGCCGATCGGTGCGATCTCGTCGGTGTGTGGCAACCTGAAGCCAGGTGTCGACATCGTGCCCGCCAAGGCGCACGATTTACTACACTGTGGATGCAGTCGAGCACTTCATCGGTCTGCTGGCCGGGCGCGGGCCTGGGCCCGAGCTCGACGTGGGCGCGCTCGCAATCGCCGCCGGCGCTGATTCAGAGCTCGACGCCGACACCTGGCTGCGTGAACTAGACCGGCTGGCCAGGCGAGTCGATTCGCTCGAGACGCTCATCCACCGGTTGTTTGTCGAAGAGCGCTTCGCAGGCAACACCACGAATTACTACGATCCGCGAAATTCCCTGCTGCATCAGGTACTCCACCGCAGGCTCGGCATCCCGATCACGTTGTCCGTCGTCTGTCTGGAGGTGGGGCGCCGCGCTGGGGTATCGCTCGAGGGCATCAGCATGCCCGGTCACTTCCTGGTCCGCCCGATGGCCACCGACCACTATCTCGACGCGTTCAACGGCGGTGCGCTGCTGGATCTCGCCGGATGCGAGGCATTGTTCCGCACCTCCAATCAGGTAGGTCCGGACGTCCCATTCGGCCGGCACCTGCTGACGGCCGCGCCCAGGAGGGCGATTTTCGCGCGGATCCTGCAGAACCTGCGGGCCTCCTACCGGGACCTCGGACGTCCCGCTGACCTGGAGTGGGTATTGCGGATGCGCCTGGCCCTGCCCGGGGTGGGCGCCCAAGATCTCATCGAGCTGGGCTACACGCTCGGCCGGCAGGGCCGCTTCCTCGAAGGCGCCAAGTTCCTCGAGTCCCGGATAACCCAGTGGCCGCAGCACGCGGAACTGCTTGAACACGCCGCGCGCAGCCTGCGAGCACACTTGAACTAAAACGCGCACCGCCCGGGCTGTCAGCGCTTCAGCGTGCTCGGTCGGGTGTGCCGGCGGCCCAGCGCAGCGCTGACGGGCGAAACAGCAGGATCAGCACAAGCACACAGAACGCCGCGGCTGGCACCCCATAAATGGGTTGGGACGACGGTCCCGCGGCGTACCAGCAGACGCCGAGCAGCAGGATCTGAGCAACGATAGCCGGACTGCGAGCTCCCTGCCGGCCCCGCACCAGATGCGCACCCACCGTGAGCAGGATGAGCCCAAAGCCGGCCAGCCAGGCCGCGGTGGCCCCCACCGACACCCAGCCGCTGGATCCGCGACTTGCCGCGATGAGCAGCCCGACCGCGATCGTGACCCCGACCAAGCCCTGTAGCCCCACCAACACTCCCGCAGCTCGCACCGGACCTGGCACAGCGGGGTCGGGGGTATTCATGCCGCCTCTGCACGGAGGAGTATGTTGCCGTTCACCGCAGCAGATTAACCGCTCGTCCCCCTCTTACTCCCACACCGCGGCATCCAGGTCTGTACTCAAAATTGGGCCGAAACGTTCGGGCGTACGGTCTCGTTGAACTCATAGGGCTAGCTGCTGAGAAGATCCAACGGCCTCCCCGGTCAGCGGGTTACTCAGACGCCTCACCGGGGTGATCCAATCGCGGTGGGGCGGGCGGAGCGGGCAGTCGTGATCACGACCGTGACGCACAGCTGTGTCCGAATGGTGCTTTCTGGATAGGTTTCACATGATGTCGCACATTGAGTTGTGGGGTGCCTGCCGGGTGAATTGGCTCACTAAGCCCGTCGATACCTCTTGACATCGCGGGTGATTGTGAAATCATTCACAAGCCCAAATGACAGCGACGACGGCGCTGGAAGACAGGAGTTCACCAGCGCGATCGACGAGGAGCAAGAACCATGGACTGGCGCCACCGCGCGGCCTGCCGAGACGAGGACCCCGAGCTGTTCTTCCCCGTGGGAACCAGCGGCCCCGCTCTGTTGCAGATCGCCGAGGCGAAGGCCGTCTGCCGGCGCTGCCCGGTCAATGTTGAGTGCCTTAACTGGGCACTCACCTCCGGGCAGGATGCTGGCGTCTGGGGCGGCATGAGCGAGGACGAGCGACGTGCCCTCAAGCGGCGTAACGCTCGTACCGGGGCCCGTAGCGGCGCCTGATCCGCGTACGTATAGCACGACCGACGAGAGACCCGGCACTGTGATGTGCCGGGTCTCTCGGACTTAGTCGCGATTCCTTGCGAACGCCCGTGCTCGGCACAGGGTCGGGTTAACCCCCTTAACGGCACCTTCAACGGCGTCCTTAACGACGCACTGTCAGTGGCAACCGCAGCACCGCCACGGTGCCACGGGGTTGGCGGCGCTGTAGCTCCAGGGATCCACGCAGTTCGGAACCGACCAGAGTTCGGACGATCTGCAAACCCAGCCGCTCGGCTCGGGCCAGGGAGAACTCGGGTGGAAGGCCGCACCCGTCATCGGAGACGGTCACCTCCAGCGATCTTGCGGTTCGCTCGGCGCGAAGTACTACCTCGCCCTGCCGGCTCGGTTCAAAGGCATGCTCCAAGGCGTTCTGAACCAGCTCCGTGAGCACCATGACCAGCGGCGTGGCGAGCTCGGCGGCCAACACTCCGAATGCGCCCTCCCGCCGCACGACGACCCGGCTCTCCTCCCCGGACACCTCGGCGATCATGAGGAGCACCTTGTCCACGACGTCATCGATGTCTACCCGCTCATCGAGGGAGAACGACAGCGTTTCGTGGACCATGGCAATGGAGGCCACCCGACGCACCGACTCCTGCAGCGCCTGGCGGGCCTCGGCATTGGCAGTGCGGCGAGATTGCAACCGCAGCAGCGCTGCCACCGTCTGCAAATTGTTCTTCACCCTGTGGTGGATTTCCCTGATGGTGGCGTCCTTGGACAGCAGCGCACGATCACGGGAGCGCACCTCGGTCACGTCACGGACCAGCACCAATGCTCCGGCCGGCGCACCGTACGGACGTAGCGGCAATGCGCGGAACAGCATCGTGGCGCCGTCGGCATCGGCCTCGATCCGCGGGCTCGGGCTGCCCTGGACTGCGG
>JALZCN010000627.1 GCA_030863045.1 Actinomycetota bacterium
GGGTGGCGATGTGCAGGTCGGGGCTGTGCACCTCGACGCCGGCCGGCGGGGCGATGTCGGCGGCGGTGACGGCGCCCGGGCCCTGCTTGCGCAGGTACATGACGACCGGCTCGTCGCTCTCGGAGGAGACGACGAGCTCCTTGAGGTTCAGGATGAGGTCGGTGACGTCCTCCTTCACGCCCGGCACGGTGGTGAACTCGTGCAGCACGCCATCAATGCGGATGCTGGTGACCGCCGCTCCCGGGATGGACGACAGCAACGTCCGCCGCAGCGAGTTACCCAGGGTGTAACCGAACCCCGGCTCCAGCGGCTCGATGACGAACCGGGAGCGGGTGTAGTCGACCGGGTCCTCACTGAGGTTGGGTCGCTGGGTGATCAGCATGGTGATGTTCCTCCTCTGGCGCCCGCTATTTGACGCCGTTGGTCGGGTTTACTTGGAGTAGAGCTCGACGATCAGCTGCTCCTGCAGTGGTACGTCGATCTGGGCCCGCTCGGGCAGTCGGTGCACCAGCACCCGCAGCGTTGCGGGGACGACTTGCAGCCACGCCGGTACCGGGCGGTCTCCCAGGGTTTCCTTGGCCACCACGAACGGCAGCGTCGGCAACGATTTGGGCTTGACGTCGATGATGTCGAACTTGGAGACCCGGAAGCTGGGGACGTCCACCTTGACGCCATTGACCAGGAAGTGCCCGTGGGTCACCAACTGGCGCGCCTGGCGCCGGGTGCGGGCCAGACCAGCCCGGTAGATGACGTTGTCCAACCGCGATTCCAGGATCTGTAGCAGGGTGTCACCGGTCTTGCCAGGGCGGCGGTTGGCTTCCTCGTAGTAGCGGTGGAACTGCTTTTCCATGACGCCGTAGGTGAAGCGGGCCTTCTGCTTCTCCTGCATCTGCAGGAGATACTCGCTCTCCTTGATCCGGGCGCGGCCGTGCTGGCCAGGCGGATACGGCCGGCGCTCGAAGGCCTGATCGCCACCGACCAGATCGGTCTTGAGCCGGCGAGACTTGCGGGTCACGGGTCCGGTGTACCGAGCCATTGCTAGCTTCTCCCTTCCGCGCCGTCAGACCCGGCGCCGCTTCGGCGGCCGGCAACCGTTGTGCGGTTGCGGGGTCACGTCCTGGATGGTGCCGACCTCAAGGCCGGCGGCCTGCAATGACCGGATCGCCGTCTCGCGGCCCGAACCGGGGCCCTTCACGAAGACGTCGACCTTTTTCATGCCGTGCTCGGCAGCCTTGCGGGCGGCGTTCTCGGCGGCCATCTGCGCGGCGAACGGGGTGGACTTACGGGAGCCCTTGAACCCGACGTGGCCCGCGGACGCCCACGCGATCACCGCGCCGGTGGGGTCGGTGATCGAGACGATCGTGTTGTTGAACGTCGACTTGATGTGCGCATGGCCATGCGCGACATTTTTCTTTTCCTTGCGGCGTACCTTCTTGACGCCGGTACCCGTTCGTGCTCTGGGTGGCATGCGGTTCGCGCTCCTACAAGTCTGGGTAGCTGAGGGGGTCGCTACTTCTTGCCGGCCTTCTTCTTGCCGGCGACGGTCTTCTTCGGACCCTTGCGGGTGCGGGCGTTGGTCTTGGTTCGCTGACCACGCACGGGCAGCCCGCGGCGCCACCGCAAGCCCTCGTAGCAGCCGATCTCGATCTTCCGGCGAATGTCGGCCTGGACCTCTCGACGGAGGTCACCCTCGATCTTGTAGCTGTCCTCGATGTAGTCCCGCAGCCGGATGAGATCCTCGTCAGACAGATCCTTGGAGCGCAGATCCGGGCTGACCCCAGTGGCGCTGAGAATCTCGTGCGAGCGGGTACGGCCGATGCCGTAGATGTAGGTCAGCGCGATCTCCATCCGCTTGTCGCGGGGGAGATCAACGCCGGCAAGTCGTGCCATGCGACGGGGTCTCCTGTCTCGTCGTCACCAGGTCTGCTCCCCACCCGTCCCGCCTGACGGTTGCACCGTCATTCGCGGGCCCCGGCCTGGTGTCCGAGGGCGGACCGATCCCACACGAATCGGGTGGTGCAGGGAGGTCTTCTCACGCCGTGGGCCGGCGACGTCGTGCACTGCTAGCCCTGGCGCTGCTTGTGACGCAGGTTCTCGCAGATCACCATGACCACGCCGTGGTGGCGGATCACTTTGCACTTGTCGCAGATCCTCTTGACGCTCGGTTGTACCTTCACGTCATCTGTCCCTAGTAGTTGTGCTTGCTGTTGGTGCCTTACTTGTAGCGGTAGACGATGCGGCCCCGGGACAGGTCGTAGGGCGAAAGCTCCACGACCACCCGATCCTCGGGCAGGATACGGATATAGTGCTGACGCATCTTGCCGTTGATGTGTGCGAGAACGCGGTGACCGTTCTCCAACTCGACCCGGAACATCGCGTTGGGAAGTGGTTCGACCACCCGACCCTCGACCTCGATCGCCCCGTCCTTCTTGCCCATGTCCTCCGCGTTCCTGCTGTCTTCGCCGCGCCGCCGGCAGGTGGCCTTGCCGCGACACGGGCACCCGCCAGTTCCACGACGTGGGGAGGCATCACGAGGAGTGCGGGGACGCCCTGCTGTGCAGGAAGCCTGCACAGATACCTGCAGACACGCGAGAACCAGCGCGTTGCTCGCGCCGACGACACAGTTTACGTCCAGGTCACGTCCAGATCCAAACCGCCCCCGAACCGATCACCGCGGGGATTTGGCAGACCTCGCCCGTTCACCTATCCAGCCGGCAAGAAGAACTGCGCCCCACGGACCCGCGACCCAGATCCACCAGGGATAGATCCAGCTCATGGCGGCCAGGCACACCAGCGCCCAGATCACCACGTTGATCAGACTCACACTGATCCAGGCGGCGATCGCCGCGCGTCCGTCGCGCCCATGCCTGCGCTGCCAGTGTGGCTGTCGCATTTCAGAGCCGGTCTGCACGACAGCCGGCGGGCGAGGTCGGGGCAGGTCGGCGGTGAGCGTCTCGAGCTCGCCATAGGTTCGAGCCGCCCACGCCTGCTGCACCCGTTCGTCGTATTCGAGGAGGTCGAGGCGACCCTCGGCATGCGCCGACCGCAACTGCTCCGCAACCCCTTGCCGATCGGTGTCCGCAACCCGCATCCGACTCCGCGGCATCTCTTCGTCCACAAACCAACTATAACACTGTTACGACAGACGCATCACCGCGTTTTCCACAACGCTGCCACGCGATGACGGTGTCCTCTGCACGGCGACAGGAACTCGCCGAGATGCGGCGCCCTGTGGCCTTTCAGTCAACGTGGCCATGGATTAGGACGAGCGACTGGTATCACGCGCGGCGGGTAGCGGTACCGGATTGAGTCAGGCGAGAGCCGGCGATGGCTTCTGCTTCGGTCCCTGCGATAATCTTGATGTGTGGTTCGCTTCGGATCCCCTGGGCACACCACAACGTCAAGATCGTCGTAGCTGGTGTGGCGG
>JALZCN010000652.1 GCA_030863045.1 Actinomycetota bacterium
GGTCGATCTTGGTCTCACCCCGAGCGGGAAAGTAGATCCGCTCCGGATTGGTGATCCGGACGATCCGGTCGCCGACCTCCAACTCGACGGCCGGGGAGGCGCGGGTGCCGGCCACTGCGCCTCAGCGCCGCCTGGCTCTGCGGGCTTTGAGGTGGCTGCCGATCAGCATCACCGCTAGCAGTGTGCCCAGGCCGACCAGGTAGGCGTTCTCGACGCGGCCTTGGTGATTACCGATGAGCATCGCGAACAATGCGATGACGGTGACCCAGCCCGCGATGGGGCCGGCCCGAGGGAAGTAACCGTGCCAACCCCAGTCGGCAGACGGCTCCCGCTCGCCGACCACATCGAAGGGATCCACGCCGTGCGGAGCCGAGTGCTGCTCGGCAGGATGCCGGTCGGTCGAGGCCACGGCCGCATCATCGCATACCAGCGACTGGGCAGGCCGGACCCGCGCCGGCCCGGCCTGCCCCAAGCGCGGTCAGTAGCTCTTGAATGCCCTACTCCGGGAGATGAGCCGGTAGATGATGAGGAGAATCAGTGAGCCGATAATGGCCCAAATCCAGGTCGCGAAGCTGAAAAACCCCTGATTCGGGGTGAACCCCAAGGCCCGGCCCAGGAAGCCGCCCAGTATCGCCCCGATGATTCCGATCAGCATCGTGACGATGATCCCGCCCGGGTCATCACCCGGCAGAATCAACTTAGCGATGGCGCCGGCGAGGAGGCCCAACACGATCCACGAGATGATCCACATGCCCTACTCCCTCCGTGTGCGTGCGCTAACTAGTGTGATCCAGCTCGGGTCACCTTGCACGCACTTCTCGACCGCCGTCGGGAACAATGACCTGGATGGACCTCTCCTCCCGGCCCCGCACGGTACTGCTGCTGGGCAGCACCGGGTCCATCGGCGTTCAGGCGCTGGACGTGGTGCGCCGCAATCCGCAGCGTTTCCGCGTGGTCGGGCTGGCGGCCGGCGGGGCGGACCCGCAGGCGCTGGCTGCACAGGTGCTGCAGACGGGCGCGTCCGCCGTGGCGGTGACCCGGGCCCGCGCCGTGCAGGATCTGCAGTTGGCGCTGTTCGCGCAGGCGCAGCGACACGGCTACGACCGGGGTACGTACCGGATGCCCCGGATCCTCGCCGGCCCTGAGGCGGTGGCCGAGCTCGTCGAGACCCAGCCCGCCGACGTGGTGCTCAACGGCGTCACCGGTTCCCGGGGCCTGGCGCCGACGCTGGCCGCCCTGCGCAGTGGCGCCATGCTGGCGCTGGCCAACAAGGAGTCTTTGGTGGCTGGAGGCACGCTGGTCACTGGTGCCGCCGCGCCCGGCCAGATCGTCCCGGTGGACTCGGAGCACTCCGCGCTTGCCCAGTGCCTGCGTGCCGGAAGCCGCATGGAGGTTTCCCGGTTGGTGCTCACCGCCTCCGGAGGACCGTTTCGCGGGCGCCGCCGCGAGCAACTCGACGGAGTCACCGCCGAGCAGGCCCTGGCGCACCCGACCTGGCGGATGGGGCCGGTGGTGACGGTGAACTCGGCCACCCTGGTCAACAAGGGCCTGGAGCTCATCGAGACGCATCTACTGTTCGGCGTGCCCTACGACCGCATTGACGTGGTGGTGCACCCTCAGTCGGTGGTCCATTCGATGGTGACGTTCACCGACGGCTCGACGGTCGCCCAGGCCAGCCCACCGGATATGCGATTGCCGATCGCCCTGGCGCTGGGCTGGCCGGACCGCGTTGCCGACGCGGCCCCGGCCTGCGACTTCGGTAGCCCGGCGAGCTGGACCTTCGAGCCGGTCAACGCCGAGGCGTTCCCGGCCATCGAGCTGGCCAGGGCAGCGGGTGCCACCGGTGGGTGCGTTCCCGCGGTGTTCAACGCGGCCAATGAGGAAGCGGTGGCGGCCTTCCTCGCCGACCGCATTTCGTTCCGTGGAATCGTCGACACGCTTGCGGCGGTGCTGGGCGAGGCGCAAGAGTGGCGCGCCGACCCGACTACGGTGGAGGACGTGCTGACCGCCGAGGACTGGGCGAGGAGCAGGGCAAGGGAGCTACTCGGCAGCCGACCCGCCCAGGCCGGGAGGAGTGAAGCGTGACGTTCGTGCTGGGGGTGGTGCTGTTCGCGGTGGCCTTCGGGATCTCCATCGCACTGCACGAGGCCGGGCACATGTACAGCGCGAAGGCCTTCGGGATGAAGGTGCGCCGCTACTTCATCGGCTTCGGCCCCACCCTGTTCTCCTTCCGTCGCGGAGAGACCGAATACGGCCTCAAGTTGATTCCG
>JALZCN010000017.1 GCA_030863045.1 Actinomycetota bacterium
GTACTACAGCGTGCAAGAGCGCAGGAGCACTGCGCACCGGGACCTGGGCGTGAATGCAAGCATCCGCCACATGGGCAGTAGTCAGCGCCGCAAACCGCCGACGAGGCTTTCGATGATCCATACTTTGTTTCCTCGCTCAAGCGGTTGGGGTATTGGCGGCAATGAGATTCAAATGCAACCGGCCTTCCAGGTCGGCGCGGGCCGCTGTGGTTAGCGGTGGCAGCAAGTGCCCCCTGATCGAGAGGTGTGTCCGCTGACTTCGACCACGGTGCGGGGGACCGGAGCTGGCGGGATTCAGGTGGCGGGCGGCGAGCGCCACACAGCGGTCATGCCCTCGCTGCGCAGCCACACCTTGTTCAGGTACCTACGGCGGTATTGCTGCAGGCAACCACGTGAGACCTCCGGCGAGTAGACGTCGAACACGTTGCCTCGCCGGCCGTAGACCAGAACCGCATGGCAGTAAACCTGGTCCCAGCCGTTGTCGACAGAGGTCCACACCAGGCCGCCACGATCCAGGGCGCCGCAGATGTCGGCGAGCGTGGGCTGGCGGTGCTCACTCTGCATCCTGGCGCCAACGGTGCTCAACTCGTGCGCGGCGAGACACTCGCGGCGGTGCCGCTCCAGCCGATGCCGTGTCCAGTACTTGCCCCAAGAGGGATTCCACGCCTGACGGTAGTAGCGCCTGAGGTAATCAAAGCCTTCCTGCAGGAACCGTTCAGGCTGATAGGCACACACCAGATGCAGGGACAGGCCCTGTTGGAGCAGGAAACGCCTTGCCGCGGCACGCTGCGCTCCACAGCCTGGTTCCCTGCCGAGCTCGCGATCGACCCACCGGGTGTCCGGGGTGTCGGTGACACCTAACACGTACAGGATGTTCGCAGCGACACAGGTCAAGCAGGAATTGTCGTCGACCTGATGCAGGTCCGACGGTTGTCGCTGGCGCACGAGTTCCACATGCAACTGTACGTCCCGCCCATCTCGCGGGGTGACTAACCGCCGACGCGGTCGTGGTCGTCCCTGACCATCCCTCACAAGAGCCGGGGTGCGGATTTCGTCGGGCAGGGCGGTAGCCTCTCAGCGGGCCAGTCGCAACGCGCCGAACAGGGCTTCGGTCTCGTCGGCCGGCCCCGCTGCGAAGTACAGCGCGTCAGCGTCGCCGAGGCTTTCGCCGTTACCGAACAGGATGTTCCAGACGCCGTCGATGCCGATCGGCGCTCCCTGCTCGTCGCGCAGGTAGTCGACGAACTGACCGGTGGTGCCGTCGAACGCTGCGATCCGTCCGGCCCCGCCGAAGTTGCTCACCAGAACCTTGCCGCCCATGGAACCAAAGCCTGCTGGCGCCACTGCGACTCCCCATGGCGCATTCAACCTGCCGTCGTCCTCGAATATCCGAACCATTGCTCCGGCGCTGCTGAATTCGGCGAGCTTGCCCTTGTCCGGGCGGCCTGCGACGGCCTTTTCCTGCTCCTTGTTCAGCGAGTCCTCCTCGCCGGCGTCAAACGCCGGGCCGCCCGGCTCCGGATTGTCGGGCGCCCGGGAGAGCGCGTAGGCGATGAAAACCCGGTCGCCGATGGTGGTGATGTTGAACGGAACTGGGTCACCTGGCTTGGCCTTCTTCCCCTTGGCAGGATCTGCGGGATCAACCGGGTCGCCGGTGGCGAAGGGATTGGCGAAACCCTCAGTCGGAACCAGCTGCCAGTTCTTGTCAAACTGGCGAATCTGGGGCTCGGTACCGAAATCGGCGGCCCAGAGAGTGTCGTAGCTGCCCTCCTTGATTGCGAGTCCGAAGAACTTCATGCCCTGCGGATCCCCGTTGAACACCTCTTGGCTTGGCCCGTCCACTCGCACGAGCCTGCCGTCCGGCCCCCGCTCGCCCCAGGCGGTGATGCGCCCGGAATCAGTGGCGAAGATGAACCGCGCCGAGCCACCCAGCATGACGGTGCGGCCGTCGACCTCCGTGGGCTGATTGGTGACGACGAACTTATCCGAGTTGATGTCGGCGCCGTTGAAGACCACCCCGGTTGCCTTGCCGATGGACGTATCCTCAGTGCTGGCGTCAGCACCCGGGATCGTCACCTCCTTGAGAGCATCCTGGTGAAGCTCACGCAGCTGCTGATTGGCAGAAGAGCTGACGTCTCCAACGAACTCATAAGACGCCTCTCCTGCGGTGACCCAGAAGTGCCCGCCGGCCCCCTTGGGACGGATCGCGATGCCCCAAGCGTTGACCATCTCCGGGATGGTGAAGCGCGCCTTGTACGCCTCGTCATTCGCCGCGAGATTGACTTGGCGGTACCGGTTGCCCGAGGGCTGGTCCGCAGACGGACGTGGATCAGAATTTGGGCTGGCGTTGGTGCACGCGGTCACGCCCACGACGGCGAGGCAGGCAACGCTGCGACGAACCAATCCGGCGGTACGTCCGCGAAGGTGCATACGAGTCCCCGTCAACTAAGTCGAGCCTAAAGAGATGTAAGGGTAGGCTTCGCGCAGTATGAGAATCAAGTGTGGGTCGGCACGGTTGCCCCACTCAGACGGCGCCGGCGAGGGCTGCTGTGGTGGCAGGGGTAGCGCTGCGCCGGACGAGTGAGGGGGGTGGGCCAGGTCTCGGAAACCTGTATCCTGCCCCAGTTCCACTACCCTGAGGAGACCTCTGGTGACGCACGATGACTGAGCGGCGTCGTAGGAAGTCAGGCTCTGGGCCCTCTGCCGCTGCTCTGATCGCCTGGGTGGGTGGCGCGCAGACGGTCATCGAAGCCCCCGCTGGCGAAGCGGTCGCCGGGATCCACCGCGAGCCTGCCGGCCGGGTTCCTGGTGGTCGTGCGATTTTCGTCGGCCGGGCTTGCGGTCTAGCCGCGGGCACCTTGCTTGCCTTCGGGTCTGTCCTGGCAGGTGCCGCAAACGTCGGTGATGACTCACTAGCTGGAGAAAGCGCGGCCCTGCCCGGCTACCTCCCGCCGGCCCCGGGTACCGGCTCCGGTGCGTCCGGGGATTATCGGGCACCAGCGCCGGCCGAGCCCGCATCAGCGGCTCCGGACTCCGTTAGCGCCCAGGCG
>JALZCN010000028.1 GCA_030863045.1 Actinomycetota bacterium
CCCCAGCCCGGCGCCGCCGGCCGGGCTGTTTTCGCCGCCGACGGCCGGGTGTTGCACCAGGCTGACCTGCCCAAGCCGCCTCGGCGTGAACTCGCCCGGTGGGCAACGCTGCCGCACCTGCTGCCGCTGCTGGCACAGGAACCCGAGTACGTGCCATACGTGGTGGTGCGGTTAGGACGGACCACCGCGACCATCACGGGCTTCGACCGCACCGGCCGGGAGGTGCTCGGCGGAACCGAAAAGGGCCAGAATCATCCAGCGCACAAGGCCGGTGGAGGTGGCGCGGCCCACTACAGCATGCAGCACCGGACCGAGGAAGTGTGGGCCCGCAACGCCCGTGCCTTTGCTGCCGACATCGACCGTGCGGTCGCGACGGTGCACGCCGACCTCGTGGTGTTGACCGGCGATGTGCGGGCCCGCAGCTTGGTACGCGACGCCCTTGGTGACCACCAAGCGATCATCGAGCAGGTGCCGGGTCCGGGCCCGGATGACCACACCACCGACCACACCGTTGACGACGACGTGCGCCGGCTGGCGGCCGAACGCGCTGCCGACCGAACGCGGAATGTCCTTGAGCAGTTCGAACAGGAACGCGGCCGCTCCGGGGGCCTGGCCGTTACCGGCCTGGGCCCGGTCGTCCACGCGCTGCAGCGTAATCAGGTCAGCACGGTGTTACTGTGCGACGACCCGTCGTCGGAGTTGCGGATGTGGATCGGTCCCGAACCGATGCAGCTGGCCCTCACTGAGGACGAGCTGCGCGAGATCGGTGCACCGGTGCTGGGTCAGGACCGCGCGGACGCGGCACTGATCCGCGCCATCGCGGGCAGCGGAGCTGATCTGGCGCTGCTGCCGCACCCCGCCGCGGACAACGAACCGGCCCGGGCGGGCAGTGCCGCGGGCGGGGCACCGCCACCCGGTGGGCTGCCCGAACTCGCCGACGGCATCGGCGCGCTGCTCCGGTTCACCACTTCTGACGAGAGGAGAAATTGATGCAACGAGGCAGTGATAAGCACAGCGCCCGCAAAGACGACGCGCTTGCCCGTGACGTCGAGGGCATGATCCGCGGAACCGGACCTACCCACGCCCAGGAATGGAAGGATCCCGAACCGCCTGCCGACGACGACCCTCAGCTCAACCGCGGCGAGCGTCGCGCACCGGGTTGATCGACTTACGTTGGTTTGAGCGGCTTACGTTGGTTTGAGCGGGTCGTGGCCGAACGACATCAGGCGGTGCCGCCACCCTGTCCGGCCCGCGACGGACTCCCGATTGCCGCGACGCGCGGCGTGCACTCGCCGGACCACTCTGCGCATCACTTGCAAATCGTCGTCGGTGAGGTCGGTCCGGCGCTTGCGCAGGATGCGCAACACCTGCTGGCCGATCGGTGTGCCCGCCTGCTCGGGGACACGTTCCGCATCAGGACTCGCCGAGCAGGTGCGTAGCCAGTCGGCGAGCTCCCGCGACGACATGTTGACCACCCGGTGAAACTCATCCCACAGTTCATCGGCGTGCAGCGCGGTCTGTGCCATCGTCCCAACCTCCATTCCGACGCTGTAGGCCAGACGTGTGCCTCGTTGCCACGCGTACAAACCCGGGATAACGATTTCGCCTGACTTCGTCGAGTACTCCCGTGAAGCTCCACCCGATTGCTCCACACGCACCCGCTCACCGAGTGGTGACGATGTCGCTTTCATTGTCTCGAACTGCCGTCTCGTAACCGGAACGAACCACGTGTTCCTCCAGAACGCGGTGAGCGGGATGCAGCTGTGGAAACGGCTCGGGTTGTGGCTCGGGCGGTGGTATGGGGTCGGGACCTGGACCTGGAGGCACTGGACCCGTAGGCACTGGACCCGGCGGCAACGGGTCGGGATCCGGACGCGGCGTGGGCTCTGGCTCCGGTGGGACGGTGCTCCGGTAACCCACGCTCGCCCGCCGAAACAACCGCGTGGTGACAACTCGGTTCGTAGCCATGAGTGTGTCTCCTCGATCACTCGAGTGTCGCTCTTGGATTACCCGCCCACGGTCGAGGCGAAGCGGCGCCGCAGCCGTAACCCTCGATCCGTCAAGGGCCGCGACCACGGGGAACGCCTACATCGGGCCCGCGCGCCGCTCACACCCACGCCACCTGCCACGCGTCCTGAAGATGTCAGCTGATGCGGTTGACTGTGGTCGTCCGGCCATTGGTCAGCGTGAGATGGACGGCGCTTAGGGTCAGTTCTCCGGTGCTGAGCTGGTAGGGCGCAAGCAACAATACGTCGTCCCTCGAAGCGAGACCGCGAAGTGCGCGGGGTCGCTCGATGGTCATCCCGAATCCGGTTATCGGGACGGCCCGGTCACCGCGCAGTCTCCGCGTTCACCTACGAGGTCAGCCGCTCAGCCGGCCTGGCTCAAGGTGACCACTTCTGCAGCATTCCAGCCTAAAGCGAGCCGAACCGCTGACCGCAGCGCCGTCCGCGGGTCACCACCGGGCTGAGGACGGCGCCAGGTGAGGTACCCATCGGGACGGACGAGGGCAGCCCCCGCGTCTCCGAGGTGGTAGTGACGGGCGAACGCGCCGTCCTCGTCGTGCAGGTCCCGACCGACGGACAACGCCACGATCGGCAGCCCGCCAGCCGCGAGTTCAGCGGCCGCCCGGCGCCAGGGGCCGCCGTGCAGGCCGGTGAGCACCGTGAGGTGGCCGTCGAACAGATCAAGCGTCGAGACCCGGGACCCGCCGCGCCGCATCCACGCGTGCGGGGCCCGCTCGCCCGTCCCGGTGCCGCTCGCGGCCTCCACCACCGCCGAGGTGTAGCGCACGCCGATATCCCACGCCAGGCCATCGCCTGCCGGCGCGGGGTCCAGGTTCAGTGAACGCAGCACGTTCGTGATGCCAATCGGGCGGCGCTCGGCCTCGTAACTGTCCAGCAGCGCTTCGCCGGCCCAGCCGCGGAGCACCCACGCGAGCTTCCATCCCAGGTTGTGCGCGCCGTGGATCGCGGTGTTCATGCCGACGCCACCGACCGGTGTGGTCCGGTGCGCGGCGTCGCCGACAAGGAACGTCCGCCCGGCCCGGAACGCGGTGGCGACGTGGCCGCCCATGACGAACGGCATCACCGCGAGGATTTCAAGCTGCAGGTCGGGCAGGCCGGCGCCGACCCGGATCAGCTCGGTGCATCGCTGCGACGTCCAGTCCGCGATCGACTCGCCCCGGTCGGGATGCCATTCGCGGGCGTAGACCCACCGGTCGTCGCTACCTGTGGGTACGAACAACCCGTTGGCGCCCGCAACCTCAACGGCATTGATCACCGAGGGCAGGTGGACCAGCCTGCGTGTGAGGTCGGCCCGGAAGGTCACCGCCACAAATTCACCGATGGTGCCCAAGTCGTCGACACCGACGCCCAGCCC
>JALZCN010000044.1 GCA_030863045.1 Actinomycetota bacterium
CCGCAGGGATGGTCATGATGACCAGCTGAGCGTGCCCGCCAGTCCACAGGACCCGGCGGAAATCAGCGCTTTGCTCGGCGACGGTGGCGATGGTGAAGTGCTTCATGGCTGGTGTCCCTTTCAACGAGATTCAACGGTGTATGCGACCGTTTTGCCGCGTCAGTAGCTGCGTCGCAGTCTCATCCCGAGTGGGCGGCCGTCTGGGTCTAGGAATGCCCGGTAAGCCGGTCTGATGAACCAGCGGTGCCAAGCCGGCGACCGGCCCGCTTCGGGACCGAGGATGTGCCTGCGCAGCCGGCCCGCCGGGCGGCGGCCGAGTCGCCCGCCGGCATGCCAGGCGTCGAGGCGGGCGGCGCTGTCGCGCACCGTTTCTGCTGCGCGGTCGGGGTCAAGCAGGTCGGTGTCGTCGTCGAGGTCGAGGTGCTCGCGCATCAGCTTCAGGCGTAGGTCCCGGGCGAAGCGCCGGGCACCGTCACCGAGACCTCCAGGGTCAGCCGGCGCCCGGGTGTCCCGCTCATCGTCTAGGACCGCAGCGGACAGCTCGGAGTCGTGCGTCCAGGACCGCACGTTGAGGTTGGCGCTGCCGATGGTTGCCCAGACATCGTCCACGATGCAGACCTTGGCGTGCACGTAGACGGGCCATCCCTGGTGGTTTCGACGTCGAGGATCTGCACTCGGTCGCCGCCGGACTCGTACACCATGGCCAGCCCTTGGCCGTGTCCTAGCCTCGCCGCATCAAGGTAGATCTTCTTTTCCACGTCGGGGAAGCGCGGGGCGACCGCGATCAGGTGCAGCCGTGGCGAGCGCTGCAGGGCGGAGGCGAAGATGCGCGCGACGTCGACGGACCACAGGTACTGGTCTTCGACGTAGACGATGCGCTGTGCACGGCTGAGAGCCTTGGCATAGGCCCGTGCGACGCTGCGCTCGCCCTGTGGTGCGAAGGGGGGCCGCGGCCAGCGGGTGGGGTAGGTGCGCAGGATCTGTACGGCGCAGCTACCGGCTGGCGGGGGGTCGGGCGGCGCGGCGGGCAGCGGCGAGGCGACCCGCCGCAGGCCACAGAACCGGTCGACGAGCACCTGCCAGGGCAGCCGGGACAGCGGGCTGGGATCCTCCCAGCGCTCGCGGAAAACGTCTTCCACCTCGCGCACCGCCGGTCCGCGCAGCTGGAGCTGCACGTCATGCTCGGCGGGGGTTTGGCCGTAGCGGGCGCTGGAGGTCACCGGCTGTGGGTCACCGGCGTGGTCGGCGCTGTCACGGCGGCCGAACGCCAGGTCAATCCCGCCAAGGAACGCGACATCGTCGTTGGGATGCCGGGGATGGCGGATCGCGACGAGCTTTTGATGGTGACAACCCAGTGCGCGAACCCGCTGGTCGAGCAGCACCTCACCCCCGGCGGCGGCGATGTCGGCGGCCAGGTTTCGGTTTGCCTCCAGAAAGTACCCCAGGGCGCGGGGGTGCGATCGCCACAGCAGCCCGCGAACCAGCGCCCCGCGCCGCGCCGCGCCCGACAGTGCCTCGGCGACCGTGGATGCGCCCTCCCCGAGCAACTCGTCGGAGTCCGCTCGCCAGCCCGAGAACAGCACCAAATCGCCCACCCCGGCACTGGCCAGGGCCTCGGGGAGGACCGAGAAGTACGCGCGTCCGTGCACCAGCGGGTACGCGGCGTTGCCCTTGGTCCACGCCCGTATTCGCGTCGCGTCGTTGCCGCGCTCCAACCGGGTGAGAAACCAGTCCCTTACCGCAGCGCCGCGTGGCTGCTCTAGCCCGATGCTGGCTCGCAACCGTGGCAGGAGCTCCTCACCGTTCGCTGCCCGCAGGACGGGGACCCCGTTCACTTGCTCAGGCTGGGACGGTGTGCCTGTCCGTAGCTGTCCGGGTCGAGCGCCTGCCGCAACCCGATTACAGCCACTCGATCCGGTGCTCGACGAGCGAGCTCGGCGTAAAGATCCGGGTCGTGTCCCCCGTCGTCGCCGACGAGCGCCCACCGTACCTGCGGCATGGTCTTTGTGAGGCGGTCGAGCACGGCCCGCTTGTGCGACATGCCCCCGCCGAACAGCCACCAAGGTGCCAGTCCCCGATCCGCCATCAGCACCGTGCCCGATGGATAACCGTCCCGCGCCAGCAGGCCCGTGACGGGCCCGGCCAGGTTGCTCGGGACAGCGGTCAGGTAGAACACCGGTGCATCGGCCCGGTCGGCCACCAGCGCCCGAACGGCATGCGGCATACCCAGCACCGAGCGACGGTCACGAACGGAAGGGCTCAGCAAACCCCGGATCCGGTACAGCTGCCGCCGAAGCATCCCAAGCCGCAGAACGCCATCGACATCGTAGACCACGCCCAAGGACCCCTCAGCCAGCGCCATCACGGTCTGCCCACCCCCGACGCCGGCAAAACATGCTCCCGGCGCCGGGGAAGGTCATCCCGCCGCTACCAAGAGATGCGTAGCTCAGTCCGACTGTCTTCGGAGGCGGCGGTGGTTGGCGCGGGCGATCGCGTGGCTGGACACCGGCGAGGTGAGCACCATGAAGACGATCCCGAGCACCGCGAAGGTAATGATCGCGGCGTTTTCGGTCGCGACCGAGGACGCGAGGACCGCCGTCTACCTACTGGTGCTGACCCAGAAGCGGTGCTGGTAGACCTGGAACAGGTAGACCAGCGAGAGCGCGCTGCCCACGACCAGCAGGACGATGAGGCTGGCGCTGCCGGCGGCGATCCCGGTACGGAACATCTCCAGCTTGCCGATGAACCCCGCTGCCGGTGGCACCCCGCCGCCACGCTGAGTGCCCCGACCGCGAACGCGCCGGCGACCAACGCACCCCGGATGCCGGAGGTCAAGAACAGCAACGTCTTATTCAGCGAGTTGACCACGCTGTACGCGGTCACCGGTGCCGATCTGGACCGGATCCCCGACGACGGCGACCTCGCCCGCCGGCTTGACGAGATCGGCGTGGTCGCGCGGGTGTCGCCCGAGCACAAGATCCGTATCGTGCGCGCGCTGCAGGCCCGCGGCGACGTCGTGGCGATGACCGGCGATGGGGTCAACGACGCGCCCGCCCTGCGCAAGGCTGACATCGGCGTCGCGATGGGCGTCGCCGGCACGGAGGTGACCAAGGAAGCGGCCACGATGATTCTGACCGACGACAACTTCGCCACCATCGTCGGCGCGGTCCGCGAGGGCCGCGGCATCTATGACAACATCGTGAAGTTCACCCGGTTCCAGCTCTCGACCGCGCTGGGCTTCGTGATCACCTTCCTGGTTGCCTCGATCACCGGCATCGCTGCCGGGGCGCCCTTCACCGCGCTGCAGTGAGGATGTAGCTTTTCTTCATCGACGAGCGGGGCGAAAAAGTCGATAACATTGCCGGACTCATCGCCCTGCCTGCGCTGCTCCTCTAAGTTTGGCAGCAGACTCAGGATCTCACGGTGCAGATC
>JALZCN010000083.1 GCA_030863045.1 Actinomycetota bacterium
ACGCCAACGAGACCGCGGCAGCGTGGAAGGCAACCCTGGAAAAGGGTACGCGGCCTACTGGGTTGGCCCTGACCCGGCAGAGCGTGCCGGTCCTTGAAGGCACCGACGCCGCGGGCGTCGCGCGCGGGGGTTACGTGCTTTCCGACACCGCGCCCGAAGTCGGCGGCGGGCTGCCTGACGTGCTGCTGATCGCCACCGGCTCCGAAGTGCAGTTCGCCGTCGCCGCCCAGCAGACGCTGGCGGCAGAGGGAATTACCGCCCGGGTGGTGTCGATGCCGTGCGTGGAATGGTTTGACGAGCAGGGTGAGGCGTACTGCGACCAGATACTCCCGCCGTCGGTGAAGGCTCGGGTGGCCGTCGAGGCCGGTATCGCCATGCCGTGGCACCGCTTTGTCGGCGATTACGGCGAGGTGGTTTCCCTGGAGCATTTCGGGGCCTCCGCCGACTGGAAAACCCTGTATCGCGAGTTCGGCTTCACCGGTGAGGCCGTGGCCGATGCCGCCCGTCGTACCCTCGGACGTATACCGGACTAACTGGCTAGCCCAGCCGACAGACCGGAGGATCTTGTGAGCGGAACCAATACCCTGCAGGCCCTTTCCGAGGCGGGCGTGTCCATCTGGTTGGACGATCTGTCCCGGCAGCGGGTCAACTCGGGTAACATGGCCGACTTGATTCGCCACCGGCACGTGGTCGGGATAACAAGCAATCCGACGATTTTCGCCGCTGCGGTGACTTACGCCGACGACTACGCCGCACAGGTACGCGAGCTCGCAGCCCGCGGCGCATCGGTCGATGAGGCCGTGCGCGAGATCACGGTGGCCGATGTGCAACTCGCCTGCGACGTGTTCAGCGGGACATGGGAGACCACCGGTGGGATGGATGGCCGGGTGTCGCTGGAGGTCAGCCCCGCTCTGGCACACGACACCGATGCCACCCTGGCTCAGGCCGCAGAACTGTGGAAGGTGGTCGACCGACCAAATCTCATGATCAAGATTCCGGCGACGGCGGCGGGCCTGCCTGCCATTACCGGTGCGCTCGCCGACGGGGTCAGCGTCAACGTCACCCTCGTCTTCTCGGTGCAACGCTACCGCGAGGTGATGGACGCCTTCTTCGCCGGCATGGAGCGGGCCAGAGCCAACGGGCACGAGCTGGCGACGATTGCGTCGGTTGCCTCGTTCTTCGTGTCCAGGGTGGACACCGAGGTGGACAAGCGGCTGGAGGCGATCGGCACCGAGCCGGCCCTGGCGCTGCGCGGGCAGGCCGCGGTGGCTAACGCCCGGTTGGCCTTCGCGGCCTACCAGCAGGAGTTCGCGACGCTCCGCTGGGCCCGTCTGCACGAGGTCGGGGCGAGGCCGCAGCGGCCGCTGTGGGCGTCCACCGGGGTGAAGAATCCGGCCTATCCGGACACCAAGTACGTCACCGAGCTGATCGCACCGGGGGTGGTGAACACGATGCCGGAGAAAACCCTGCTCGCGTTCGCCGACCACGGCCAGGTGCTCGGGGACCAGGTGTCGGGCACCGCTGACCGCGCCCAACGCACCTTCGACGAGCTGGCGGCGGTGGGGATTGACCTCGACGACGTGTACGTCGTACTCGAGCGCGAGGGCGTGGAGAAGTTCGACGCATCCTGGCGGGAGCTGGGTGAGACGGTAGCCGGGCAGCTGGCCAAGGTCGCACCACAGCTTGGGGCCTGATCGTCGATGTCCGAGCTCACCGTTGGCATCCGCCTTCCTGGTTTGGCGGGCGCGGCGGAATCGTGGGCGGACAAGCTCGTCGCGGAGCGAGTGGCGTCCGCGCTGGCCAGTCAGGACCCGACACTGTGGGGTCCGCAGGCGCAACCGGAGGCCACCCGCCGGCTCGCCTGGGTGGCGCTGCACGAGACCTCGCGGCCGCTGCTGGCCACTATCGAGGCGCTGCGGGCTGACCTGCGTGCCGACGGCATCGACCGTATTGTGCTGGCCGGGATGGGTGGCTCGTCGCTGGCCCCGGAGGTCATCTGTGCCACCGACAGGGTGGCGCTGACGGTGCTGGACACCACCGACCCAGGCCAGGTGGCCGACGCCCTGGCCGGGGACTTGGAACGTACGGTGCTCGTGGTGTCCTCCAAATCGGGCTCCACAGTGGAGACCGACAGCCACCGGCGGGTGTTCGTGGACGCGTTCGCTGCAGCTGGGCTGGACCCGGCCGCGCACCTGGTGGTGGTGACTGACCCGGGATCGCCGCTGCAGCAGCTCGCCGAGGCGCAGCGCTACCGCTCGGTGATCACCGCCGACCCGAATGTGGGCGGGCGCTACTCGGCGCTGACCGCCTTCGGTCTGGTTCCGGCCGGCCTGGCCGGGGCGGATATCGCCACCTTGTTGGACGACGCGGCGCAGGCGGCCCCGCTGCTGGCCGTCGACGATGCAGCCAACCCGGCGCTGCAGCTAGCCGCAGCGCTGGCCGCCGGGCACGCCGCTGGTGCCGACAAGGTCGTGCTCGCCGACACCGGCTCGGGGATCGTCGATTTCGGCGACTGGGTCGAGCAGCTCATCGCCGAGTCCACCGGCAAGGACGGCACGGGGTTGTTGCCGGTCGTGGTGGAAGGCCCCGCCGCGCCTGGCTTCGCCGACGCCGGGCCGGACGCCACCACGGTCGCTATCGGTCCGGCCGTCGACGCGGCCGCGGTGTCCGTCACTGGGACCCTAGGTGGGCAGTTCCTGCTGTGGGAGCATGCCAC
>JALZCN010000101.1 GCA_030863045.1 Actinomycetota bacterium
CCGCGCTAAGACATCCAAGGCGTCGTTCACGACTTCACCCTTGCACTCGACCCATGCGTGAAACATCATCCGCTGTGCCGGGTCAGAGCTGGCGCCGAGTCGAACCACTGCGGGAATGCCACGGCGCCGAAGCATCCACCAGGTGACCAGGGAGCGATCGAGGCACTTGCTGGGTACGACACCGAGCCGAGAGGCGATCGACACCATGGCGGCGACGGCGCGGGCGTCGTTCACCGGTGCAGTCGATGTCGACGGACGGTGCCGGCGGCTGGTGCGGTCCAGTGCCGTGACGACCTGCGCGTACCCGACGATGCGCAGGCCCACCACGACGACGGGGATGAGCACCAGCGCGCACCGCACGTCGCGCTGCTGTTGCGGGCTTAGGTCCAGGTAACGCCGCACGCCACGAATAGCCGCGGTGCGAAGCGTCGTTACGGCGCTGCCTGTTTGTGCCCAGACCCGACGCAGGAACAGTGCGTATCTACGCCCATCGGTGGCATGTACCGTTTCAGTAGGCACCGGTGCCCCGTACGACGGCGCCAGCGGTTTTCCAGATAATCAAGATGTCCAGCGCAAGGGACCAGTTCTCCACATAGCGTAGGTCCAGTCGGACCGATTCCTCCCAGCACAGGTTGCTGCGGCCGCTGATCTGCCACAGTCCTGTCATCCCTGGTTTGACAAGCAGTTTTCGCTGCGCGTCCCGCGAGTAGCCGGCGACCTCTTCGGGTAGCGGCGGGCGGGGCCCAACGATGGACATTGACCCGAGAAGCACGTTGAGGAGTTGGGGCAACTCATCGAGGGAATATCTGCGCAGGAACGCGCCGACTCGTGTCACCCGTGGGTCCTGGTGCAGCTTGAACAGTGGGCCGGAGCCCTGGCTGCCATCGACAAGTTCAGACCGGAGTTGATCGGCGTTCACGACCATGGACCGGAACTTGATCATCGAAAAGAGGTTGCCGTGCTGGCCGACGCGGGATTGACGGTAGAAGACTGGCCCGCCGTCGCTGCGCACGACGATCGCTACAGCGACGAGCAGCGGTGCCATCACCACGAGTAACAGCCCGGCCACCAGCCGATCACCGACCGCCTTGATGATCCGTGGCAGCCCGGTGAACGTAGGCTCGGTGAGCCGCAGCAGCGGTAAACCGTCCACGGCGGTGATGTGCAGCCGGGGACCGGCGATTTCCATCAGACCGGGATCCACCACAAGCTCGGTTCCAGTGCCTTCGAGGTCCCAGGCCAGATGGTGCAGCCGGCGCGAGGTCCAACCCGGCGTCGGGGCGACGGAGACCACGCGGTACCGCCCGTTGTTCACGACTTTCGCCACCGAGTCCAGGTCACCGACGACAGGCACGTCGAGGATGCTGCGGTCGCCATCGGTGCCGGTACCGGACGGTGTGCAGGCGGCCGTCACCTTCCACCCGTTGTGGGCCGCCCGCCGGGTGTGTGCGATGAGCTGGGCCACCGTGTCCTCGGCGCCGACCGCGAGGACCTCGTGCAGGCAGGCACCATTGTGGCGGCGCCAGTGCAACGCCTTGCGCAGAACTTGGCGACCGGCCGCGGCCAGAATGAGCGCCATCGGGATGACACCGAATACGTACGGTCGCACAGCGGGCAACTTCAGCGCGAGGCCGGCCAGCCCGAGCAGTACCGCGACTGTGACGAGAGCGCGCATCAGCCGGCTGAACTCCTCGGAGCCTTGTCCCAGGATCGACGGGTCCCACGCTCGGGTCAGACCGAGGGCCGCGGCCGTGAGCGCCATCAGGAGCAGGCCGAGCACGACCCGCAGGTCAAACCGGTGCGACTGACCCCACCAGTTATGCAGCCCAAGTGATACAGCCATCGCCGCCAGGTCCGCGACGGCCACTGATCGGGCGTATCGGATCTCCCACAGTGGTCGCGCGATCGCCTTACGCAATGGCCGGACTCCGGCATCGACATCATCGGCCGGTGACGGAGCGCTCCGTATCGAGTTTGCTACAATAGGCTGCTTTACCTTTCCAGCCAACTCGCCGGTCTCGACGTTCGTGTTCCTGCCACCACGCCCGAAGCCCATGAATCATCGCCTACATTCGCTTCGCCACAAGGGATGGGTACGGTCAGTGACGTCCGACCCTGCTAGTGGTAACGCACAAGTGGATTCTGCCCGAAACGTCGTATTAGGCATGCCTAACGTTACGGTCCCATAAGAGGTGTACCAGAATTTGCATGTGATCTTAGGACCGACAGCACGAGTGCCGGCCGGTCGCCACTATTGCCTCGCCGCACCGCTGCGTGGCAATCGCTGGACGGCGGATAGGTCGAGTGGATATGCTCCGCTTATCGTACGCGGCTAACCCAGATGGGGCATCGTCTGCTCTCAGCCATCGATCCTGGAGTTCCGATGAGCACGACCGCGGTGATCGGGCTCGGGATACTCGCCTGGGCCGTGCTGGCAGTCCTGTTTGCGCTGCTTGTGGGACGAATGATCCGGCTGCGGGACCGTCAGCGTCCAGACCGGCCCAAGTCGCAGGCAGCGGCGGAGGGCAGGTCGACCGACGGTGAGGAGTCAATCCGCAAGTCAGCCGGCTGGCGGCTACGCAACAAGGCATGATGCTGCGTGACTCCACCACCGCGTGGATGTACCAGCCCGGTGAACTCGTATTGAGATAGGTCAGGGTTCGGCCCTGCGATGAATACCGTGTTGAAGTACACCACCAGGTTGGTGCGTAGCCGCCCGACCGGAACAGACTGAACCATCGTCCCGGGCTGGGCGCCCCATCGGATATGGCCGCATTCGTGAAACGCTGCCGACGCCAAATCATCACCTGCGCCAGTCCTTACCAAATGTGTCCGCAGGCGCCAACTCAGATG
>JALZCN010000107.1 GCA_030863045.1 Actinomycetota bacterium
GTTGTGGTCCGCCCTGTCCAGGGCACTGCGGTAGGGCTCGGCCTGCGGTAGCGTCAACCGGGCCTGTAGCCATCGTGCCCCATGCTCGTCGACCTCGCGATCCGCTACCCCCGGCTGCCGCTGGCAAGCTCAGATCGGCGTGTCCCGCTGCTGGCAGTTGCGCTTTGGCCGGACCTCAGTGTTCGCTTGGACGCCATCGAGTAATAGATCGCCGGGCGGGTTGCCGCCGGGCTCGACGTTTGTGGAGGGGTGAACACCGTGGTCGCCGCCGCGGCGGGAGACACCGGCAAACTCGGGGTTGCCGAGAGGCTCGGAATCGAATCGGACATGGTCGTGCAGGAGCTCGGCTGGGACAACGACGTCGACGATGACGTGCGTGCGGCGATCGAGGAGGTGACCGGTGCTGACCTGCTTGACGAGGACTCCGACGAGATCGTCGACGTGGTGCTGCTGTGGTGGCGCGACCAGGACGGCGATCTCGTGGACACCCTCGTCGACGCGCGGGCGCCATTGGCTGACAACGGCGTGATCTGGGTGCTCACGCCCAAGACCGGCCGGGATGGTCATGTCGAACCCTCGGACATCGCTGAGGCGGCGCCCACCGTGGGCCTGGCGCAGACCTCCAACATCAGCCTCTGCGAAGACTGGACCGCCACCAGGCTGGCAACGCCGAAGGCGGC
Organism: Actinomycetota bacterium; assembly: GCA_030863045.1. Lineage (GTDB taxonomy): Bacteria > Actinomycetota > Actinomycetes > Mycobacteriales > Pseudonocardiaceae. Next base: position 681 of record JALZCN010000107.1, read on the forward strand.
TAGGTCTAAACGCTGATTCGGTGCGAGACGAGGTCGTATCATCGGCGCGAGTTGACGATGAGTCGAGAAGGGCTTATCTAGATGTCACTGGAAGTCGGGGACCGGGCACCGGATTTCACCCTCAAAGATCAGAACAATCAGAGATGGGCACTATTGGAGCTCCACGGTGACACCTTCCTGGTCGACACCGACGGCGTGATCCGCTTCGTGGAGATGAACGGTCCCGGCGAACCTCGGGACCAGACCATGGGGAAGCGAGCCCTGGCGGCATTGCCTTTCTGACACCACGTTATCGAGGAGGGCGTGGGGCGCATAGCTCAGCGGAAGAGCACTCGCCTTACAAGCGAGGGGTCGCAGGTTCGAACCCTGCTGCGCCCACCAGCCTAAACGGGTCAGTTTATGATCGTTTTTTCGGCGAAATGTAGCAACCCTGTAGCAACGACTGCTCGCAGGCCGTCCCACTCGATCTTGTCGAGTGCCTCGCGCATGGCATCGAAATTAGTGTGGGCGTAGATGCCCAAAGTGACGTCCAGATCAGCGTGCCGGGCGATCCGCTGGACAACGTGCGGCGGGGTCTTGCTGGAGCAGCAGACTCGCCACGGTGTGACGGAAATCGTGAAGACGAACAGCGGGGTAACCGGCACGTCACCGAACACCCTCGAAGTGTCGGTTGAGGTTCCGAGGCCTTATCGGCGTGCCGACAGTATAGCGAACACAAGATCCTGCTCGGTCCACGATTCACCGGCGGTTGCGCGTTCGACAGCTTGCCGGTCGCGGGTTCGATCAGAACCCGTCGTGTGATCTTCGGGAGTGGATGGTGTTGTCAGAGTCTTGGTCTTGGGTGTCGTCCATCGGGAGGCGGCCATTGACCCGTTGGATGGCCTTGGCCGGGGCGACGGTGCCGAGGTGCACGTCGAGGTCTGACCAGCGCAGGCCAGGGATGTCTTCATCGCATCAAGGGGTCGCAGGTTCAATCCTGTCGTCCCGCAGCTGAGCGTGTCTCAGTAGAGGATGCTGGGTAGGCAGGCGCCGGCCGGTGGGGTGTATAAGCCAACAGTCATCAGAGTCATTAGCTGGACGACTTTCAGATCCTGTTGTAAGCACCAGCGGAACAGGTCGGCATTGGTGGTTGGGACGAGGATGCCGGGACCTCCAAACTCATCGGCGGCCATGATGAGCGCTTTGAGGTCCTCGTTGCCCTCACCCACCGCATGCGCAAAGAAGGCCAAGTCAGTGGCATAACCGCTGATACGCCCGTCATGCTCGACGACCAGCGCCGTACCCTGCGTGAGGGCGTCGGTCAGCTCACCAGACCGGTCATGCCCATGAACGTGACGGCAGACGGCGTTACACGCCTCGAGGTCCGCGGGTGTGGCGCGTCGGGTTTCGTAGCCGGAGATCTCGCCCTTGGGAGGGGTGCCCTGGATGCAGGCGAGCACGTCACGAACGTGGAAACCGAGTTTTGCGTACAGGGACAGGGAACGGTTGTGGTAGGCGGACTGAACAAGGCGAATCCCCGGGGCGGCGCGTTCTGTGGCACGCCGTATCACGGCCTGCATAAGGGCTCGGCCAACTCCACCGTCTTGGATGGTGGGATCTACCGTAATCGGACCGACGCCGACAACGGTAGAGCGCTCGTCGAGGAAGTTGCTGCCTACGACTTGGCCGTTGGCTTCGGCTACCACCGAATAGAACTTAGGATTGCTCAACATCATCGACAGCAACCCGACCGCAGCCTCAGGGCCCGGTAGGTCCGGTGGAAAGTTGTGCTGCCTAGCGATCGCAGTGAATGCCTTGTAACAGATCTGTGCGCAGGTTTCGGCGTCTTCAGGCTTACCTGGCCGCAGCGTGAGTTCCATAACTCCGCCTCTCAAATTCGAAGGCTTCTTGACAGCTTCAAGTGAGCGACCTGCATCCGTTGGTGTTCTCAACTTCTTGGAGTGGCCGTATCTGCAGTCTCCAATCATTAACGGCCTCAAGCAAGGGTGTGCACTATCCGTTATCATCCCATGCCATGGTGTGCCCTTATCGACAGCCTCGATCCGGGGTCAAGCGATCAGCTACCGTCAGGGTGCGGGGGCACGGTGTATCCAGGTGGTGACCTAAAGCTTGATCCTTGAACAGTTTGCGGTACCTCCGATCGCGCGGAGTTCACACCGGAGTGGTCAGCACGAGTCCCACCATGTAGCAGCCGTGTAACAACGAGCCTGGCACGACGACAGATGGCCCCACATCACAGCGGAAGGTCCTTCGAGGTCGGACACCACAAACACACTGCCTCACACGACCTGCCAGGACTTACAAGCGAGAGGTCGCAGGTTCGAACCCTGCTGCGCCCACCCTGCTGCGCCCACCAGCACAACGGTGCACCCGAATCTGTGTTTTCATCCAGGCCTGACTGCTCTCCGTGCGCCGAGTTCGACTGAGAGTTGTGTCCGTCGCTTCGACGAGCTCCCACGTCGAACTCGGCGTACTCAGCGCGGTCGGAAAAGTAGTGGTAGGCCGCCGCCTGCGCCGGTCAGAACGGGCGCATGCCACCCGCCTCACTCGGTGCGGGCGAATCGGGCTACTGCGGCTGCGAGAAACACGGCGCTGGCGGCGATCACGAGGGCAACCTGCAGCCCAATCGGAACCTGCCAGCCGTTCCAGAAGATGCCAGGGTCGAGGGTGGCCCGCGTCGCCGGGTCGGCGTGCAGCTGGTCGAATACCACCGAGCGCATCGGCTCGACGGCGTAGGTCATCGGATTGAGGTGAGTGAGTACAGCAAGCCAGGTCGGGAGCCCGGACAGTGGGAACAGCGCGCCGGACAGGAACATCAACGGCATGATGATCAGCTGGACCATCGGCATCGCGGACTGCACCTGCTTGATCCGGGCGGCGAGCAGCAGACCGAGTGCGGTGACCATGAACGCCATCAGGAACAGCAGCCCGATTAAGGTCAGCATCATCACCGGTGAGTACGGCACACCGACGAGCCCAGCCAGGGCGAGCACGACCAGGCTTTGCAACGTGGCCACCGTCGCCCCGCCGAGGCACTTGCCGGTCAGGATGGCCGTTGTGCTCACCGGCGCCACGAGCATCTTGCGCAGGAAACCGAACTCCCGGTCCCAGACCATCGAGATCCCGGAGAACGAGGCGGTGAACAGGACCGAGGCCGCCAGCACACCGGGGAACAGGAAGGTTTTGAAGTCGACCGAGCCATTGCCGGCGCTGACGATGGAAGACAGCCCAACGCCGAGGACAAACAGAAACAGCAGTGGTTGCGCCAGCGACGACACCATGCGTGCCCGGTCCTTGGCGAAGCGAATCAGCTCGCGCTGCCAGACCACGAACGCGGCCCTGGCCTCATGGCGCAGGCTTGCCGCGGGCACCTGAACCGCGGCGATAGTCGTTGTCGACATCGCGCTCACCGGCCCCGCGCCAGCACGGCCATCGGGTTCATCCGGCCACCCGAACTGGCCGAGCTTTCCGAGTCCCGGATCGTGGTGCCCGTGTGGGCCAGGAAGACGTCGTCCAGGCTTGGGCGATTGACTGTCACCGACCGGATGGGCACGCCGAGCCGTGCGAACAGCTGGGGCACAAACGATGCGCCGTCGCTCACCGCGAAGCTGACCAGACCGTCGTGCACCGCTGCTTCGAGATCGAAGCTGTCGCGCAGCGCTTGAATCGCCGCGCGGTCATCCCGGGTGGTGATCTGTACCCGATCCTTACCCACGGCTGCCTTGAGCGCCTCAGGGGTGTCGAGCGCCACGATCCGGCCCTCGCTGATGATCGTGATCCGGCCGCAGTGCTCGGCTTCGTCCATCTAATGGGTGGTCACGAACACGGTGATCTCTTCGTTGCGGTGCAGGTCACGGATGTATTCCCAGATCGAGGCCCGGGTCTGCGGATCCAAACCAATCGTCGGTTCGTCGAGGAACAGCACTTTGGGTGAGTGCAGCAGCCCGCGGGCGATCTCCAACCGACGGCGCATGCCTCCGGAATAGGTCTCGACCTCGTCGCCACGGCGCTCCCAAAGGCCGACCATCCGCAGCACCTCCTCCCGGCGTGCCCCGGCACGGGCGCGGTCGACGCCGTAGAGCTCGCCGTGGAAGCGCAGGTTCTGCTCGCCGGTCAGGTACGTGTCCAGCGTCGGCTCTGGAAACCAACCCGATGTGCCGCCGGACCGCGGCCCGCTCGGTGGCCACATCCCAACCCGCCACCCGGGCCGTGCCGCTGGTCGCCGCGACGAGAGTGCAGAGGATCTTGATCGTGGTCGACTTGCCAGCTCCGTTGGGGCCCAGGAAGCCGAAGGTCTCGCCGGGCGCGACATCGAGATCGGTGCCACGCACGGCTTCGACCTCTGCGTAGCGCTTGACCAACCCCCGCACGTGGATCGCGGGCGTTGGCCCGGACTCGACTCGGCCACTTTTCGCTGCCAGGTGTACCTCACTCATCCCCACCGCCCGGTTCTCTAACGCCGTTAGAGCCGACGTGGTGCGGACCGCGCTGCGGCTGCTGGACGAAGTCGGGCTCGAGGGGCTGACGCTGCGCCGGTTGGCCTGCGAGTTGGGGGTCTCGGCCGCGACGCTCTACTGGCACGTGCGCGACAAGCGGGCGCTACTCGACCTGGTTGCCGAGATGATCGTGGCGGAACACCGGTCTGCGGTGCGCCCGGCGCCCGGCCAACCATGGTGGGAGTGGCTCAATGACGGTGCCTGGGCGCAGTACCGGGCGTTGACCGGCCATCGTGACGCCGCCCTGGTGGTGGCCGGCAACCGGCCGACGGAAGGTTCACTGCCGGTGTTCGAGCAAGGCATCGGCAGCCTCGTCGAGGTTGGTTTCCCGCCTCGGGAGGCACTCGAGTCGATCCTCACCGTCGGTCACTTCGTCCTCGGATCGGCATTGGAGTACCAGGCTGAGTCCGCCCGGGGGACGGCCACCGAGATCGACGCCGCGCTGGCCATCCGGATGCGCGACGCCGCGGACCTACCTAACCTGGTTGCAGCGAGTCGTACCGGGCCGCCCGATCCCGACTCGACATTCCGGCACGGCCTGGCCTTGATCGTGGCGGGGTTACGGGAACGTCACGCCGAACTGACCGGCACCCCGACTGTTCGCACCTGAACCCCGCCAGTGGCGGGAGAGTCACCTCTCCAGCCCCTGGAGGAGTTCCTGGACGGCGAGGGGCACGGTGAAACCTGTGGGTCCGATGCTGACGCAGGACCAGCGGCCGTCGCTGACGACGGGCACGCCGGCTTCGGCCAGGCTCTCCACGAGGTCGCCGTCGAGGTAGCTGTAGCGGGCCTCCCAGACCCGTTGACGGTCGGCCTGGTCAAGGGTCGCCCACCACTGGCGAGCGAGTTGCAAGGAGGAACTCATCGCGGACCACCTTCTGGGCAGTTTTTGCTGAGGTCATTGATAAGAATGCTGAACCGGCGGCGTGGGGATGCTCATCCGGCGAGGAAGCCACAATCGCCCGCGTTTTACCGCGGTTTGCTCACGAATTGAAATTTGGCGGTCCCTCGGGCGCACTCGGCTTGGCGCCACAAGCCGGTTCGCCGCCGGTTCCTGAGGTGCCCGCTGAGGTCGCCTACCGGAGGGCGATGTCGTCGTCCACGGTGGAGACGGTCGCCGTAGTGTCGAACAAGTGGTGTGCGAGTTGACGCTGGGTAGCCACGAGCTCGTCGACGACCTCGCGCTGAGCTGCAAGCAACTTCTCGAACACGTCATAGACCAGGGAGATCATCGCCAGGTTGGCGGGGGGGCTCAACGTCGTGGGGGGG
>JALZCN010000172.1 GCA_030863045.1 Actinomycetota bacterium
GTCGCAGTATCCGGGGCCGTTCGAGGTACTCCACGCGCCACCAGTCCAGGGCTTCGCCGACATGCAACCGCCGGGGGTCGCGGCGACCGCGGCGCAACCCGACGCCGCCGACAAGCCGGTCGATCCAGCCGCGCACCGACCAGGCCAGTGGGAAGGAGTACCAACCGTGCTCGCCGCCGATTGCCTCGATGACGTCCCAGAGGGTGTGTGCGTCGGCGGCGCAGCGATGTTCGCGGATGTCCTCGTAGAGGGTGCCGCCGGACCAGTCGGGGTCGGTGGACAATGGATCCGACGGCGCTCCCGGCAAGGAAGCGTCCGACCAGCGGGTGGGCACATCGGCGCGGCGGATGTGCATCAGTGCGAGCTCGACGGCATGCTCGTAGTGGATCAGGCCGTCGTCGGGGTCAGGGATGTAGCCGGTGACGTCGTGGTTGTGACAGACGACCTCGTGCACCAGCGACTCGATCAACGGGATGGCGATGCTGCGGGGCACCGGGGTCACCAGATTCACCCATTGCGCCGACAGCCAGGGGGTCAGCACCGGCACCGGCAGTACCAGGCGGCGGGGCAGGCCGGCCACCACCGCGTAGCGGCGCATCATTTCTAGATACGTGAGCACATCGGGTCCGCCGATGTCGAAGGCTCGGTTGACCGATAGTGGTAACGCCGCTGCGTGGGTCAGGTAGTGCAGCACGTCGCGGACCGCGATCGGTTGGACGCGGTTATGCACCCAGCGTGGTGTGATCATCGCTGGCAGCCGTTCGGTGAGATAACGCAGCATCTCGAAGCTGGCCGACCCGGACCCCAGAATCACTGCGGCCCGCAACACGATGGTGGGCACACCGGAGCCGAGCAGGATCTGCCCGACCTCGGCGCGTGAAGCCAAGTGGTCGGATAGGTGCTCAGCGTCGGGCGTGATCCCCCCCAGGTACACGAGGCGGGCCACACCCGCGGCGCGGGCGGCGCCAGCGAGCGCGTGGGCGGCGCGGCGGTCGACGTCGACGAAGTCACGCCGATTGAGCGAGTGCACCAGGTAGTAGACAATGTCCTGGCCAGCCATCGCGTGCCGAATGCTGCTGAGGTCGATGACGTCTCCCTTGACGATCTCGACGCGATCCCGCCAGGGCACTTCGGTCAGCTTGTCAGGCGTCCGCGCAACCGCACGCACTTGATGGCCAGCGGCCAGCAGTGCGGGAACGAGCCGGCCACCGATGTAGCCGGTGGCCCCGAACACTACGCATCGCATGTCAGCGATCCATCGGCGATTCGACCCGCGCGGTGATCACGGCCGTCGCCAGGTCCGCCCGGTCTTGGCGATCATCCTGTCCGCGGACGGCGGCCCCCAGGTACCCGCGGGGTAAGGCTCGGGCGCGCCTTGCTTCTCCCAGCGTTCGAGCACTGGGTCCAGGATCGCCCAGGATCTCTCCACCTCGGCGTTGACCGGAAACAGCGACGGTTCGCCGAGCAGCACGTCCAGCAGCAGCCGTTCGTAGGCCTCGGGCGAGGACTCGGTGAACGCGGTGCCGTAGCGAAAGTCCATCGTGACGTCACGGACCTCCATCGCAGTTCCCGGCACCTTCGAGCCGAACCGGATGGTGACTCCTTCGTCCGGCTGAATCCGGATGACCAGCGCGTTCTGCCCCAACTCCTCGGTCATGGTCTTCTCGAAGGGTAGGTGGGGAGCCCGCTTGAAGATCACTGCGATCTCGGTTACCCGCCGACCCAGTCGCTTGCCGGTGCGGAGGAAGAACGGCACCCCAGCCCACCGCCGGCTGTCCACCTGCAGCGTGATCGCGGCGAAGGTCTCGGTGGTGGAGTTCTGGTGGAAACCGGGCTCCTCGAGGACCCCGACGACTTTGGTCCCACCCTGCCAGCCGGCCGTGTACCGGCCGCGGGCGGTGGTCTCGTCCAACGGCTCCACGAGCTTCGTGGCCGAGAGCACCTTGATTTTCTCCCCACGCAGCGATGCGGGGGAGAAGGACAGCGGTTCCTCCATTGCGGTGAGGGCGAGTAGTTGCAGCAGGTGGTTCTGAATCACGTCCCGGGCCGCTCCGATGCCGTCGTAGTAGCCGGCGCGGCCGGCCAGGCCGATGTCCTCGGCCATGGTGATCTGCACGTGGTCCACGTAGTGGCTGTTCCAGATCGGCTCGTAGAGCTGGTTGGCGAAACGCAGCGCAAGGATGTTCTGGACGGTTTCCTTACCGAGGTAGTGATCGATGCGAAACACCGACTCCTCGGGGAAGACGTCGTTGACGATCTCGTTGAGTTCGCGGGCGCTGCGTAGATCGTGCCCGAACGGCTTCTCGATGACCACCCGGCGCCACTGGTCATCGTCTTGCTCCGCCAGCCCGGTACGGGCTAGTTGCTTGAGGACCACCGGAAACATTGCCGGCGGGATGGACAGGTAAAACGCGTGATTGCCGCTGGTTCCCCGGTCGCGATCGAGATCTGCGACGACGGATGCAAGGTGGTCGAAGGCCGCGTCGTCGTCGAAGCTACCGGGCACAAAGCGGACGCCCTCAGACAGCCGGGCCCAGACCTCCTCCCGGAACGGGGTGCGGGCATGCTCCTGGACCGCGTCATGGACCAGCTCGGCGAAGTCCTGGTTTTCCCAATCCCGGCGAGCGAAGCCGACCAAGGCGAAACCTGGGGGCAATAACCCGCGGTTGGCCAGGTCGTAGATCGCCGGCATCAGCTTCTTACGGGACAGGTCTCCCGTCACGCCGAAGATCACCACACCGCAGGGCCCGGCGATGCGCGGCAGCCGCTTGTCCCGACTGTCCAGCAGTGGGTTCACCCACTCGCCCGAGGCCATGCTGCCGGTGGTCACCCTAGCTCCTGGACCGCGCGTACCACCTGAACCAGCCCGGCCGCCCGGTCAAGAAGGTGCAACCGCAGCACCGCACGGCCGTGCGTGGCGAGAACCTCGGCGTCACCCAAGGCCTGGGCCCGCTGCAACTGGCCGAGGGTGAACGTCGTACCCGGCACCGGGACGTCCATCTCAACCGCACCGGTCAGCTGCAGGAATGCCCCGTTCTGGTGGCCGCCTTTGTGATACTGGCCGGTGGAGTGCAGGAAGCGCGGACCCCATCCGAAAGTCGTCTGCAGCTGCGTGCGGCGGGCCAGCTCGGTTCGAAGCACCGCGGCGGAGGCGTCGGCAATGCGGTGCAGGTAGGCCTGCACCGCGAGGTAACCCAGCTCGGGAGTGGCGGCAATCAGCGCGCGCAGCGCGTCGCTGAGCGTGTTGACATCTGCCGGCAGCCAGTAGCCGACGGGGTACACCGCGACATCACCGTCGACGAACGTGGGCGCGACAGCCGGACCGGTCGCGTCAGTGAGCTGCAACCGTGCGGCGACCTTCGCGGCCTCCACGTCGGGCTGGTCGAACGGGTTGATCGACAGCATCCGGCCGACCACCGCAGTGG
>JALZCN010000195.1 GCA_030863045.1 Actinomycetota bacterium
TGCGCGAGGTGCAACGCCCCGCCCAGCGCGGTGCCCGCATCGCCTGCGGCGGGCTGCACCCACAGAGCCTCGAAGGGTCCCTCGGCGGCAAGCCGGGTGTTGGCGACACAGTTCAGCGCCACCCCACCGGCCATCGTCAGCCGTCGCTCGCCGGTGCGCCGGTGCAGCCATCCAGCCAGCTCCAGCAGCACCTCTTCCAAGCGCACCTGGACCGCGGCGGCGAGGTCTATGTGCTCGGGCTGTAGCTCCGTGCCGGGTGCCCGCCGCTTCGCCAGCTCGGACCAGTCGATGGACTGCACGACGAACCCACCGTCACCAGTGACCTGAATGAGTTCCCGCAACGCGGGCAGCAGTTGTGGTTCGGTAGTTGGCTGCCGGCCGTAGGACGCCAGCGCCATCACCTTGTACTCGTCCGACGAGCGTAGGAAGCCAAGGTGGTCAGTGACCTCCTCATACATCAGACCCAGCGAGTGCGGAAGCTCCTGGCTGGCGAACACCTCCAGCTCGCGGTCGCGGTAGCGGCCGCCCAGGTAGGAGATGGCCTCCCCGCGGCCGTCGGCGACCAGCACCGCGGAGTCGCGGAACGGTGCGGCGAGCCCGGCGGAGGCAGCGTGCGCGATGTGATGCGGTACGAACCGCACAGCCCCAGGATCCAGCCCAGGCAGCGCGGTGGCCAGAAAGTGTGGTGCGCGACGGGCGTAGGTGGTGCGCAACTCTTCCCACCGGTCATCGAGCCCCTGCTGCCCCGGCCGTACCAATGCCGGGTCATAGGAGTAGGCCACAGCGTCGAGGTCTTCCGGATGGAGGCCCGCCGTCTCCAGACACCAGCGCGCGGACATCTCCGGCAGCTCCCACGCGGAGAACGGCACCGGACGTTTACCGTGCTTGCGACGGCTGAAACGCTCCTCCTCCGCAGCGGCGACGATCTCACCGTCGACGACTAGTGCGGCTGCCGGATCGTGGAAGATTGCGTTGATGCCGAGGATGCGCATGCAACCGCCCCCAAGCACAATACGTGGCCCGAGCCACCACGGATTACGTATATGTGATTTACCCAGCCGAGGCGTGCCTTAAACACCGCCTACCGATGCTTGGAAACATACCGAGGTTAAATGTCAGACATACCGGGCTAAACAGCCGCCTTCTGGTCCTGAGATGCTTTTGTGACGGAGTCTGGAAGCTGCGACCGGAACCACGAGATGGTTCGCGCCAGCCCATCCCGCAGCGGGACTGACGGTTCCCAGCCGAGGAGCTCTCGAGCCAACGTGATGTCCGGGCGGCGCACTCGTGGATCATCAACCGGGCGTTCGATGTGCCGGACCGACCCCGGCAAGCCGCTGAGCTGGATGACGGTCGCGGCCAGCTCCGCCATGGACAACTCCAGCGGACCGCCGATGTTCACGGGGCCCGTTACGTCGGACTCGGTCAGCGCGAGAATGCCCCGGATGGTGTCATCCACATAACACACCGACCGGGTTTGACTGCCGTCGCCGGTGATCGACAGTGCCTCACCGGCCAGCGCCTGGCGGATGAAGGTGGGGATGGCACGCCCGTCGTCCGGTCGCATCCGGGGACCGTAGGTATTGAAGATCCGCACGATTGCCGTATCCGCCCCGCGGGACATCCGGTATGCGGTGGTGAGCGCCTCGGCGTAACGCTTGGCCTCGTCGTACACGCTGCGCGGCCCGACTGGGTTCACGTTGCCCCAGTAACTTTCGGACTGCGGGTGCTGCTGTGGATCGCCGTAGACCTCGCTGGTCGAGGCCAGCACGAAGCGCGCACCTTTCTCTGCGGCCAGGCCGAGCGCGTGCAGTGTGCCGAGGCTGCCCACCTTGAGAGTCTCGATCGGTAGCCGGAGGTAGTCGGCAGGGGAGGCCGCCGACGCCAGGTGCAGTACCAGATCGACTGGGCCTGGCACGTGCACGAAATCCGTCACGTCGCACTTGATCAGTCGAAATCGTGGCTCACCGAACAGGTGAGCGATGTTGGCCGGCGTGCCGGTGAGGAAGTTGTCCAGGCAGATGACTCCGGTGCCCTGACGCAGCAGCCGTTCACACAGATGCGATCCGAGAAACCCTGCGCCACCAGTAACCACGGCCCGGCTGAACCTGGTGCTCACCGGTCTGAGTTACCCCAGCGCAGCACGCCCAAACCTGGCGCCGAGGTTTGCCGGTTTGAACTGCGGGTATGGAAGATGTTGTGGGGGAGCCAGGGGCCGGTCGCGGCCGGGTCACAGTGGTCATCGCCACCCGCGACCGGTGTCAGCAGCTGATCCGCACCCTGCAGCACCTGCACGAGCTCACCCCTCCACCGCCCGTGGTTGTGGTGGACAACGGCTCAACCGATGGCACGGTGCAGACGGTGCGTCAGCAGTTCGCTGGAGTGGCGGTGCTGACGTTGCGACGCAACTACGGGGCGGCGGCGCGCAACATCGGTGTGCTCGCCGCTCGCACTCCCTATGTCGCCTTCAGCGACGACGATTCCTGGTGGGCGCCCGGCGCGCTACAGCGTGCCGCGGCGGCCTTGGACAGCCACCCACGCCTCGGCTTGGTGGCCGCGCGCACCCTCGTTGGTCCCGCCGATCGTCCCGATCCGGTGAATCCCCTGCTGGCCGCCAGCCCGTTACCTCGCTCGCCGGACGCCCCCGGCCCGTCCGTGCTCGGATTTCTGGCGTGTTCGGTGGTGCTCCGGCGTCAGGCGTTCTGCGAGGTGGGAGGGTTCAGCAGCCTGCTGTTCTTCATGGGGGAGGAGCAGCTGCTGTGCTATGACCTAGCGGCGGCAGGGTGGGAACGGGCGTACCTCAACGACGTTGTCTCTCACCACCATCCCGCGGCGCACCGGCCTGATGCCGATCGTCGCCGGAGCGCCCAACTGCGCAACGCCCTGCTCACCACCGTGCTGCGCCGTCCGCGGCGGGTGGCGTTTGCTGCAGCGGCAGCGCTTGCGAAGGATTCAGTCCATGATCCGGTCGCCCGTAGCGCGTTGGGCGAGGCGCTGATCCGGCTCCCTGCGGCGCTGCAGCGGCGCGCACCACTGCCCCCCGCTGTGGAGCGGCAGATCCGCATTTTGGAAGGCGCTGCCCGGTGAGCTCCGGCCGGGTCACCGTTGTGATCATCACGTGGAATCGCAGGGCGGAGCTGCTGCGCACCCTGGAGCACATGATCGCCTTGCCCGACCGGGCCCCTGTCGTCGTGGTCGACAACGGTTCCACCGACCACACCGCCGACGCCGTTGCCGAGCGGTTCCGGCAAGTGACGTTGCTGCGCAGCGACCGCAATCTGGGCGCGCTGGGTCGCAATCTGGCGGTTCGGGACATCGATACGCCATACGTGGCGTTCTGTGACGACGACACCCGCTGGCAGCCCGGCGCCCTGTCGCGCGCGGCCGATCTGCTCGATGCTCACCCCGGACTGGCCTCGGTGACCGGACGCATTCTGGTCGCACCCGCGATGGCCGAGGACCCCATTACTCCTGAGCTGCGGGATTCCCCGGTGCCCGGCCCAGCCTGGCTGCCCGGCCCGGCCTTGCTCAGCGTGCTTGCCGGGGCAAGCATGTTTCGCGTCGCCGCATTCCGAGAGGTGGGTGGGTTCTCAACCCGGCTGTGGCTCGGCGGGGAGGAGGAATTGCTATCCCTCGATCTCGCCGCCCGGGGGTGGTGGATGTGCTGGGCACCGGACGTGGTGGTCGAGCATGCCCCTTCGACCTCCCGCGATTCCCGACGTCGGCGTCAGCTGGGCATCCGCAACACGCTGTGGACAACGTGGTTACGCCGCCCGCTACCCAGCGCGCTGCGGCGAACCGGCACATTGCTGCGCTCGATACCTCGGGACTGGGCCAGCGTCATCGCGGTTGGCGAGGCGCTCGCCGGCCTGTCCTGGGTACTACGGGAACGCCGGGTCGTCCCGCCCGCAGTGGAGCGTGGGCTGCAGCTCCTGGAGGAGCCGCAGCGACGCTCGCAAGCTCGCAGGTATGTCGGCTGACCACGTGGTTTCGACGTTGCCCAGGCGCTGAGCGCCCCTCGGTGGGTATGTTGGTCGAGGCGTTGGCTATCGACAGGTGAGCGCGCGGAGGTATGCGAATGGCCCTCGACCCCTCGGTTGACGTCGGCCGGAAGGTCTGGCGTCAGTGTTCACACTGTCCGAATACAGGCGGTCTGTACCTGCTCAAGGCGGACGCCAACCTGGTGTACGTGCAATGCCCGCTGTGCCACAACTGTTGGTGGCTGGATACCGGATGCGGTGCTGGCGGCCGACCTGAAGATGCGCGCCGCCAGTAAAACTCCGCGTCGCGATCCCGACAACATCCAGCTCGAGCTTTGCTGGACGCCCGCAGCGTAAATCACGCGTTCGGCAACGCGCCAAGCTGGAGAAGCAGGCCGAGCACGTCGAGCTGGCCCCACCGTTCGACGATCTGGTCGTCGGCGATCCGGAAGATGTTGATTCCCGGCAGCGTGACGGCCCGGCCGGTCGGTGCGACTCCCATGATCGGGCCGCGATGTGTGCCACCGGCGGTGAAACGCTCGACCACCAGGTCGCGTTCGGCAAGCAGCTCGTGCACCTCGCTGTGCCAGTCCGGGAACGCGTCGCGAAAGTCGGCGGCGATCTTGCCGAACCCTCCCCGGTCGCTGGGGTAGCCCGGGCTCGGGTTGTGGTTGACGAAGTCGGGTGCGAGGTAGCGCCCGACGGCGTCGACGTCGCCGCGGCTGAACAGCGCCTGGATGCACTCGTCCACGATCGCCTTGTTGTCGTCGAGGACACTCATGTCCGCCTCCTGTGGCTCGGATCGGTGCCGTGTGGCCAGCGTGTGGGAATCCACGGGAGCCGTCGATGCCAGGAATCTGGGGTTCCACGCCGGCTCCACGGCCCGCACACTGAGGCGATGAATGCGCCAGCCGCGGTGGCTCGTGCGCAGCAGGAGCTGGTTGGGCTGGCCATCGACAGCCCCGATGTCGCGACCTTCGTGGCAGCTGCGGACGACGTTGTGGGGCGAGTCCTGCCGCACGACGGGTCTTGCTGGCACACCATGGACCCGGCGACGCTACTGATCACCGGGCACACCACGTTGAACCTGCCCAACCGATTCCCGTTGCTGGCGGCCAACGAGTACCTGGCCGAGGACGTGAACCGCTTCGCCGACCTGGCCAGAGCGCCGCACCCAGTCGGTGTACTCACCCGTGCGACCGGGGGTCGCCCAGAGCGGAGCCTGCGGTGGCGGGAGATGCTGCGCCCCAACGGCTTTGACGCCGAGCTCCGGATGTCATTTGTGGACAGGCGTTCCTGCTCGGGCTCGCTGATCCTTGTCCGGGATCGGGGACGGCCGGACTTCACCGAGGACGAAATCAACGCCGCCGGACTGCTATCCGGTGTGTGCGCCCGTGCGGTCCGCCGCATCCAACTGCGCACCGCCACGACTCGCGGCGACCTCGACGCACCGGGAGTGCTGGTTCTGGACGCGGCCGACGAGATCGACTCCGCCAGCGCCAGTGCCCTGAACTGGCTGGAGCGCTTCGATGGGCAGCTCCCACCGGTGGTGTCATCGGTAGTAGCCACGGCCCGCGATGGCCGGACGTCGCGAGCTCGGGTGCGGAGCCCTGATGGTCAGTGGTGGGTAGTGCACGGGTCCCGGTTAAAAGGCGACCGGCAGGGCAGGGCGTCGGTGATCGTGGAGGCCGCCCGCCCCGACGACCTGGCACCGCTCATCGTCGAGGCGTATGGCCTGTCCCGGCGCGAGCAGGCGGTGGTCGGCATGGTGCTGCGGGGTGCCTCCACCCGAGACATCTCACGAGCGCTGGTGATCTCGCCTTACACTGTTCAGGAACATCTCACGTCGATCTTCGACAAGACGGGCGTACGCAGCCGAGCCGAACTCGTCGGGCAGGTGTTCTTCCGGCACGTCCTGCCTGGCATCGATTGATCGCACCGGTGACGCGCACTCGCCCGGCATCGTGATCACCGATGCCTGGCGGCCGCCGACCTCGTCGGTGGCCGCGGCTCCTTGAGCGCCAGCCGCGCCGCCTGCCAACCGCCCATGCCGTGCACCCCAGCACCCGGTGGGGTACTCGCGGAGCAGAGATACACCCCCGGTAGTGGCGTCCGCCACGGGCGCGGGGACAGTACCGGCCGGGCGATGAACTGGCGCAGGTCGGCCGACCCGCCACCGATGTCGCCGCCCACCTTGTTCTCGTTGTGCGCTTCAAGCGCCGCCGGGCCCATGGCGTGACGCGCCAGCACGCGGTCCCGAAAGCCCGGCGCGAACCGCTCGATCTGACCCTCGATGGCCGTGGTCATATCGACAGTGGACCCGTTTGGCACGTGGCAGTACGCCCACACGGTGTGGGCACCGACCGGCGCACGGGTCGGGTCAGCGACACAGGCCTGCACGAGCAGTACGAACGGGCGATCGGGATGGCGGCCGTGCGCTACGTCGTGCTCGCCGGCGACGATCTCTTCGAGTGTGCCGCCGAGGTGCACCGTCCCGGCGCCCGCCACTGAAGGATCGCGCCACGGCACCGGCCCGTCCAACGCCCAGTCGAGTTTGAAAACGCCCGGCCCATAGCGGAACCGCCCTAAGCAGCGGCGGTACCACCCAGGCAGCCGGTCTCCGGCGATGTGCACGAGCTGGCGTGGCGTGATGTTGAGCAGGATCGAGCTGGCCGGCGGCAGCTCGCCGAGGGAGCGAACCGGGATTCCCGTCGCCACCTCACCGCCGTGTTGGCGCAACCGGTCAACCAGCGCGTCGGCGAGGTGTTGCGATCCGCCTGCGACGACCGGCCAACCTGCGTGATGCGCGAGGGCGGCGAGCAGCAGCCCGTATCCGGCCGTGATGGGGGAGTGCAGGTCAAGTACGGAGTGGGCGGACATGCCGGCGAAGGCGGCGCGCGCTCGGGTGCTCCGAAACACCGCGCGCGCCACTCGCGTAGCAGGCCAGATACCGACCACCCCGTAAGAGGCGAGCGCTAGCGGGGCCTGCGGCGGTAGGTCCAGCGGCGCCAGCAATGAGTCGACCAGCGAGTCCCCGGCCTTGGCGGTGGCGCCAACGGTGGCTCGCCAGCGCCACCCATCTGCGCCCAATCCGGCCGCCGTGGCGTCGAGATCGCGGTACACCAGGACGGCATCGCGATCGTCGAGCGGGTGGGCGGCAGCCACCGGCGGATGGGCCCAGCGCAGCCCGTCACCCTCCAGCCGTAGCGCGCGGAAAGCTGGTGACGCGACCGCCAGGGGAAGCACTGTTGCGCAGACGTCGTGGCGGAATCCGGGCAGCGTCAGCTCCTCGGTGCGCAGCCCGCCGCCGATCCGATCGGCAGCCTCCACCAGCAGGGTTCGGCGCCCCGCCTGGGCCATGGCCACGGCGGCCACCAGGCCGTTGGGCCCGGATCCGACCACGACCGCGTCAAAACCGTCTGCGGTCACCAGTCACCTCCCACCGGCGCGGCCGGCACATAAGGGCCCGCGTGCTGGTACTGCCCGGTTGACGCTCGCCGGACGAAAGTGGCCCGCTTCCGGCAAAGTAGCGGTAACAACAATCGCCTAGCGTCATTTCCATGGGCGATATCCTGAACTCGCGGATCGGTGTCGAAGAGGAGTTCCACCTCGTCGACCTAGAGACCAGGCGAGCAGTGCCGGCGGCAGATGCCATGCTCGCCCAATTGGACGGCGACTCGTTTGCTCCGGAGCTGCAACGCTCCCTGGTCGAGACCAACACCTTGCCCTGCGACACCCTCGACGAGCTGCGCGCCGAACTGTGCCGGCTGCGCCGCCGGTTGAACGAAGTCGCAGATCCACTCGGGCTCGGCGTAGTGGCAGCCGGAACGGTGCCGCTGGTTGACTTGCTCGGCACGGACATCTCGGCCGGTGCCCGCTACGAGCGGATGCAGCATGAGTACCAGCTGTTGGTTCGCGAACAGCACATCTGCGGAGCTCAGGTGCACGTTGACGTGCCTGATCGAGACGTCGCGGTCGCCGTCGTGCAGCACGTGGCGCTGTACCTGCCGCTGTTCCTGGCGCTGTCGGCCAGCTCGCCGTACTGGCGGGGAATCGACAGCGGTTACGCCAGCTACCGTTGCATGGTCTGGCAGCGCTGGCCGACCGCCGGCCCGCCAGGGCCGATGCGTACCGCTGCCGACTACGACGCCATGGTGGCCGACCTGGTCGCCTCGGGAACGATCAGTGACCCCGGCATGGTTTATTTCGACATCCGCCCGTCGGCGCACCTGCCCACCGTCGAACTGCGAATCTGCGATGCCTGCCCCGCGGTGGACGACGTCGTGCTCATCGCCGGGTTGTTCCGAGCCCTGGTGCAGCGCGCCCGCAGGTGGATCCAGGAGGGCAGGCCGTTCCCGGAGACCCGCCATGAGCTGCTGCGGGCGGCAACCTGGCGGGCGGCCCGGTCCGGGCTTGAGGGTGATCTCGTCTATCTTGCCAACCCGTCCGGACCCACCCTGGTGCCGCCGTCGGTGCTGATCGAAGGGCTGGTC